>CANFPU010000003.1 GCA_947448955.1 Burkholderiales bacterium | reverse complement strand
AGAAAAACGAACCGTTGAGGTTGGTGTCGACCGCACGGCGCCAGGCGGCGGCGTCGAGTTCGTCAGGGCTGCGACCCGGTAACGAGACGCCAGCGTTGTTGAACAACAGGTCGAGCCGGCCGAAGCGCGCGCGAACAGCGTCGAAAAGCGCGGCGACAGCATGCTCATCGCCAACATCGCAAGGCCAGGCCATGGTGCGATCAGCGATGTCGCCCCAAGGGTCACCGGCCCGGGCAATCGCACTGGCCAGTGCATCGGCGCGACGGCCGGTGTAGACCACTCGCCAGCCGTCGGCCAACAATGCGGCCGCACAGGCCAGGCCGATGCCCGAGCCGGCACCGGTGACCAAGGCAATTCGGTTGTGCGGGGCGGCTGCGGTCATGGAACGCTCTCGGTCGGTGGAAGGAGGCGGCAGTCTGCCACAAGACGCCCCACGAGAAAACCCGCGATCAGACCCGATCCAATCCAATCCAATCCGATGATCGGATCGAGCGGCCATCAGATTTTCAAACCAGGGCGGCTTGCCGCGGCGCGAGCGGCTGAGGCAGGGCCAAACCGCCGGTCAGCAATCGCTCGATCAACTCTCGCACACTGCGGATCTGTGTGCCAAAGGGCAGCGCGCCAACGCCTCGAAAGTACAAGCCCTTTTTGAGGTCACCGCGCAGCGCGGCAGCGAGTTGGTGATCGATGCAGAACTGGCCCCAACCGGACAAGCCGTCGCGCAAGCCGCAGTGGGCCAGGCAATCGAAGGCCTTGGTGCAGCGCGATCTGGGCTTGGCCACCGCCTGCAATCTGGGCTCGATCTTGAGGTAAGCCTTGAGCCAGGGCGTGGCCACCGCTCGCGCTGGCAGTCCAGCCACGCTGGTGAACTCGACCAAATCCTCATCGCGGGCCTCGGCCAGCACTCTTTTGAACGCATCGCTGGCATCGCACTCCCAGGTCACCGCAAACGGCGTGCCCAACTGCACGCCTGCGCCGCCCAGACCCTGGATGCGCGCAATGTCTTCGCAGCGGCGGATGCCGCCCGCTGCAATGAGTGGAATTCGCCCCTCCAGCCCAGCCTGCCTCAAAAATTGCAGGGATTCGGGGATCACGCGCTCGAAATCGAAACGCGGGTCGTTCAGGTCGGCAAGCTTGGCCGCACCCAGGTGGCCGCCAGCCAGCCTGGGATGTTCGATCACGATGGCATCGGGCAGGCGATGCTTGCGTTCCCATTTCTTGACGACCAATGCCACGCCGCGGGCGTCACTGAGGATGGGCACCAGCAATGCCTTGGGATGGTCGGCCGCCAAGTCGGGCAGATCCAGCGGCAAGCCTGCGCCGACCACCAACATGTCGACGCCAGCCTCGAGCGAGCGCTTGACATAGGCCGCGTAGTCGCTGACCGCGCGCATCACGTTCATGGCGATCAGACCACAGCCGCCCGCAGCGGCGCGTGCGGCTTCGACCTCGCGGCCTACCGCCTCCAGGTTCGCAGCGTCAATCTGACGCCTGGTGTCGGCATCGCAGCCGACCCGCGAGGACAGCCCCTGGGTGCGGGCCATCAGGTCTGGATGGTGGCGGCGCAAATCCACTGAACTGAGCGTGCCGACCCCGCCCTGCGCTGCCACGGCACCCGCCAAACGGTGCGCCGACACGCCCACGCCCATGCCGCCTTGGATGATCGGCAACAAGCGTCGGCCCGCCAGGGTCATGGCGTTCAAGCCGCTGGCAGCCCAGACGTGGCGCAATGTGGCCGGGATCGCATGGGGCACCACCGCGCAGGCCGCCAGGGCAGGATCAGGAACAGTCGACATGGGGTTCGCGCCGCACAGCGGCCGTCGGGGAGCAGCCGGCAGGCTACAGGCAGCCGCACCGGAACGGCTTGACTGAGGTCAGGGTCGGGGCAAGCAGCTCCGCCGACCGCGTTGGTGCGATGGTCTAGCATTGACCCACCAACAACAGACAGCAACCTCACCATGAGCCAGCCCCAGCGCATCGCAATCATCCCAGGCGACGGCATCGGCCGCGAAGTGATGCCGGAAGGCCAGCGCGTGCTGGCCGCCGTCGTCAAGCGCTTTGGCCTGCCACTGGACTTCACGCCGATAGACTGGGCCAGCTGTGACTGGTACGCCCAACACGGCCAGATGATGCCCGACGACTGGAAGGACCAGATCGGCGCCATGGACGCGATCCTGTTCGGCGCCGTGGGCTGGCCGGCAGCGGTGCCGGACCATGTGTCGCTGTGGGGCTCGTTGCTGAAGTTCCGGCGCGAATTCGACCAATACATCAACCTGCGTCCGGCGCGGCTGTTCGAGGGTGTCCCCTGCCCCTTGGCAAACAGAAAACCCGGCGAGATCGACATGCTGATCGTTCGCGAGAACACCGAGGGCGAGTACTCTGCCGTGGGTGGCGTGGCATTTGCCGGCACCGAACGCGAGTTCGTGGTGCAGGAATCGATCTTCACCCGGCATGGCAGCGAACGGCTGCTGAACTACGCCTTCAACCTGGCCCGTAGCCGAGAACGCAAGCATGTCACGGTGGCGACCAAGAGCAACGGCATCGCGATCTCGATGCCTTGGTGGGACGAGCGCGCCGCTGAGGCCGCCGCCCGCCACCCCGACATCACCTGGGACAAGCAGCACATCGACATTCTGGCCGCGCGCTTCGTGCTGCAACCGCAGCGCTTCGACGTGGTCGCGGCCACCAACCTGTTCGGCGACATCCTGTCCGACCTGGGGCCGGCCTGCACCGGCACGATTGGCATCGCGCCGTCGGCCAACCTGAACCCCGAGCGCAAGTTCCCCAGCCTGTTCGAGCCCGTGCATGGCTCGGCCCCCGACATCTACGGCCGCAACATCGCCAACCCGGTGGCGATGATTTGGTCGGCAGCGATGATGCTCGATTTCCTGGGCCACCGCGAGGCGCACAACGCGGTGCTGCGCGCAATCGAGCGGGTGTTGCGCGACGGTCCGCGAACGCCCGATCTGGGCGGTGCAGCCAACACCACGCAAGTCGGCGAGGCGGTGGCAGCGCTGGTGGCTGGCGGCCTCTAAACCGGACACGCCGTGGAACAGATCGATGCGGTGGTGGTCGGCGCTGGCGTCGTCGGCCTGGCGGTGGCGCGCGCGCTGGCGCTTGCCGGCCGGGAGGTGATCGTGCTCGAGGCCGAGAACGCTTTCGGCACCGGCATCAGCTCACGCAACAGCGAGGTGATCCACGCCGGCATCTACTACCCACCCGGGTCGCTGCGGGCCGGGCTGTGTGTGCGGGGCAATCGCTTGCTCTACGACTACTGCGCCAGCCACGGCGTGGCCCACCAACGCTGCGGCAAGCTGATCGTCGCCACCAGCGCCGATGAGTTGCCAGCCCTCGATCGGCTGCGTGCCACCGCGATCGCCAACGGCGTGTCCGACCTTCAGCCACTCTGCGCAGCGCAGGCGACCGCACTGGAGCCGGCGCTGCACTGCGTGGGCGCACTGCTGTCGCCGTCCACCGGCATCGTCGACAGCCACGGCCTGATGCTGGCCTTGCTGGGTGACGCCGAACGCGCTGGCGCCGTGCTGGCGCTGGGCTCAAGAGTCCACCGCGGGCACATCACGCCGCAAGGCATCGAACTCGAGGTGAGCAGTGAAGATGCCGAGCCGATGACGCTGCGCGCGGCCTGCGTGGTCAACAGCGCAGGGCTGGATGCACCTGCGCTGGCGCGTGCGCTGGCTGGCTTGGCGCCCGATCAGGTGCCGCGAGAACATCTGGCCAAGGGCTGTTATTTCACGCTCAGCGGCCGTGCGCCGTTCTCGCGCTTGGTCTACCCGGCACCCGGCCAGAGCAGTCACCTGGGGGTTCACCTAACGCTTGATCTCGGCGGCCAGGCCAGGTTCGGCCCCAGCTTCGAGTGGGTGAATCAGATCGACTACAGCGTGGATCCGGCCGGCGCCGGGACGTTCTACGACGAGGTGCGTCGCTACTGGCCCGCACTGGCCGACGGCACCCTGCAGCCGGGCTATGCCGGTCTGCGGCCCAAGATCAGCGGTCCGGGCGAGGCAGCGGCTGACTTCCGCATCGACGGCGTCGAGACACACGGCGTGCCCGGGCTGGTCAATCTGTTCGGTATTGAGTCACCAGGGCTCACGGCCAGTTTGGCGATTGCCGAGCGGGTGGCCCAGAACTTGACGGGATCGACAGCGCAGCAAGTTCATCGCTGAGCGCCCGACCCGTTCGGAACTGGCGCGGCAAGCGGCGCGCCGGATCCGGCCGCCGGCCCGTCAGCGCGCGACGCAATCCGGCCTCCAACAGTCGCGGCTCAAGCTGTCGGGGCCAGTACTCAAAAACGCCCAGACTCATCGCCTTGACCGTGTCGATCGAAGCGTGTTCGCTGGTGAGGATCACCACCCGCAAGCCGCGCTGGGTGATCTCTGCGTTCAGCCTGCGAACGACCTCGACCCCACCGATGTCAGGCAGCCGCATGTCCAGGATCACAAAGTCAGGCCGCTCTCTCAGCGCCAGTGCCACGCCGGCAAGTCCGTCGGTCGCGTGGACCAGACGGACCCCGCAATGCGCAGCCAGCAGGCCAGCAACGACCCGGGCATTGGTCTGCTCGGCATCGATCAGCAACAGCTTGCCTTGCAGGCTTGTCACGCCAACCGCATCGGCATTCATCACCGCAGCCATCCTCCTTACTCCCTTAGCGATAGGCACCAGACAAAGGTGGCGGACGCTCAACGGCTAGCATAGAGGCAACGAATGCGCGACGTCAAAACGCCGCCGTGCGCTATGTCACGCCTCAAACACCCGCAGGCTTGCTGCGCGCCACCGCCTTGTCAGCCACCGGCGCGCCGGCTGCTTTCCAGGCGCCAAAGCCGCCCTCGATATGGCCGACTTCTTCCAGACCCATTTGCTGCAGGGTCTGGGTCGACAGCGCAGAGCGCCAACCGCCGGCGCAAAACAAAACATAGCGCTTGCCGGGCTCACTGAACACCGGCTTGTGGTACGGCGACTCCGGGTCAACCCAGAACTCGAGCATGCCGCGGGGCGCGTGGAAGGCACCGGGGATCACGCCCTCGCGCTCGAGTTCACGCGGGTCGCGCAGGTCGACGAACACCACATCGTCGCGGCCATGCAGCTCACGCGCGTCGTCGACGCTGTAGGTGGTGATGACAGCCATCGCTTCATCGACCATGGACTGGACAGTTTTTCTCATCAGCAGAGTCTCCTGGCGGCGCTCACGATGGGCCGCAGCCAGCCAAGTATCGCGCTGGCGGGCCGGCGTGTCGGCGCCACATCACCGACACTCGCGTGACGAAACAAACCTTGCCAAACTCAACAGGACAGACCATGACCATCCATGACCCCGCCCATGCCTTCGTCCCGTATCCCGATGTACCGGTAGCGCGCGCAGCCACCGGGCCGCTCACAGGCCTTTGCTTCGGCGTCAAGGACCTGTTCGACGTCGCGGGCTACCCCACCGGAGGAGGCTCGCCGATCCTGTTGGCGATGTCGGGCATCAAGACCCGCCATGCACCCACCGTGCAGCGCCTGCTCGATGCGGGCGCCGCGTTTGTCGGCAAGACCGTCACCGACGAACTGGCGTTTTCGATGAATGGCAACAACGCGCATTTCGGCGCGCCGATCAACGGCGCAGCGCCCGACCGGATCAGCGGTGGATCTTCTTCAGGATCGGCGTCGGCGGTGTCGAACCGACTGTGTGATTTCGCACTCGGCACCGACACCGGCGGTTCAGTGCGCGGACCGGCCAGTCACTGCGGCTTGATCGGACTGCGACCCAGCCACGGCCGCATCAGCCTGGAAGGCGCGCTCGACCTGGCACCGAGCTTTGATACCTGTGGCTTCTTCGCCCGCGACACCAGCACGTTTGCCCGAGTCGCCGAGGTGCTGCTTGGCGCCGACCCCAAGCCAGCGCCCAAAGTGCCCCGCCTATTGTGGCCGACCGATGTTTGGGCGCTGCTCGACGCCCCCGTGGCCGAAGCGGCGCGAGGTGCCGCCGAGCAGGTACAGGCCGTGCTGGGTCAGGCTGCGCCAGTGACGCTGGCACGAGACAGTTTCGAAGCGATGTACTGGCATTTCCGCCACATCCAAGGCCGCGAGGCCTGGATGACCGACGGCCCGATGATCGAGCGCTATGCGCCGCCACTGGGCCCAGGCGTGGCCGAACGCTTTGCTTGGTCGCGCCAAGTCAGCGATGCGCAGGCCAGCGCCGGTCATGCCTTCCGCGTCGCTTACGCCGCCCAGATCGCCGCATTACTGGGCCAGGACGGCGTACTGCTGATGCCAACGATGCCCGATGTGGCGCCGCTTCGCAACGCCGCTGAGAGCACGCTAGAGGCCTACCGCAACCGCGCCGTCGTGCTGATGTGCATCTCAGGCCTGAGCGGCACGCCGCAGATCAGTTTGCCGCTGGCAGGACGCGACGGCGCGCCGATGGGCTTGTCGCTGCTGGGCCCGGTGGGCAGCGACCGCGCACTGGTCGCGCTGGCCGCACGCCTGGCTGACGCGGGCGTCGGCCACTGAGCGCCTGCGACCGAAACCGGCGGCCCCCGATGGGGACCCATCAATTTGGCCACTCGACAGGCATCGGAGAGAACCCGTGCGATACACCCTGCATCGCCGGGATCGGCATTCCGTCGGCAGGTGCTGCGCCTCATCGCAGCGCGCTGGTGATCGGCGTTAGCACTGGCTAGAGTTCAGGCCATCGAACCAACCTGCCGAACGGAGCGCCGCCATGAACACGACCCACCCACTGCTATCCCTAGTCCTGGCGATGCTCGTCACCGCAGCCACCGTGGGCGGCATCGACCAACTGGCCAACGAGCGACGCACGGTGCCGACCCAGGCCACCACGCAAGCCACGGCTGGCACCGCGAGCCACAGTTGCTGGGCTCGCAGCGCATCAAGCCACGCCAAGCCGCCACAAGGAGGTGATCTCGGCCGCGCGCGCTGCGTGCAGCGGGTCCAGCGCGTCGGCTGCCTTGGCGTGGCTTGGCCGGGTATCGATGCGGCCCAGCACCTGCAAGCCAGCGGCAGCCATCCAGCCCAGCAAATCGTCTCGGCTGCGCAGACCCAGGTGTTCGGCCAGATCCGACAGGATCAGCCAGCCCTCGCCCTGGGGCGCCAAGTGGGCGACCAGCCCGGCCAGATAGCCGCGCAACATGCGGCTGTCGGGGTCATAGACAGCAGCCTCCAGCGGCGAACTGGGTTGGGCCGGCACCCAAGGCGGGTTGCAGACCACCAATCCGAAACGGCCTTTGACATACAGGTCGGCCTGTTGAAGCGTGACCCGCTCTGCAACGCCCAGTCGCTCAAGGTTCTCCGCTGCACAGACCAGTGCGGCCGGGGACAGGTCGGTCGCCACCACCTGCAGCCCACGGCGAGCCAACACGGCGGCGAGCACGCCGGTGCCGGTACCCACGTCGAGCACACGCGCCGGCTTGGCCGCAGCAGGCAGCTTGGTCTGGGCCACCAAGTCAACATACTCACCGCGCACCGGCGAGAAAACACCGTGGTGCGGATGGATCGACGCACCCAGCGCCGCGATCGGCACACCCTTCTTGCGCCACTCGAAAGCCCCGACCAGGCCTAGCAACTCACGCAGCGAAGAGACATATGCCTCGCCCACGGGCCCGTGGGCTTGCAGGCCAGCGTCACGCACCTCTGGCGCACGGCGCAACGGCACGCCGTGGTCAGCGTCGAAAGGCAGCAGCAGTCGGCCCAGCACCAACGCCCGCTTGGCCTGCAGTCGGCGCTGAGCCTGGAACATCACGGACAGATCGGCCGGCGCGTCGGCGCTTGGCATCGCGGGGTTGCGGCGGCCAGGTTCCTGTCCGGCGTCTAGGCGTCGCCCCAGCGCCTGCAGCAAATGGCGGGCGTTCTGGTAATCGCCCCGCCACAACAAGCCGGTGCCGGCCTGCGCCAGCCTGAACGCCGCATCGGCGCTGAGTCGGTCATCGGCCAGCACAACCCGCGTCGGCGCCGGGTGGCCGGCCAGCGAGCGCCAGCGCGCACTGCACGTCTGGCCTTCGTCGTCCAGCCAGCTGATTTGCTCAGGGGTATCGCTCATGCCCGATTCTCGCCGGCGGCCGGACCGCCCGAGCCTCGGTGAGCCCGCCTGTCAGCCGGCAGCTTGCGCCAGCGCGCGCCCGATCAGTATCTTCTGCACTTCGGACGTGCCCTCGTAGATCTGGCAGACCCGGACGTCGCGGTAGATGCGCTCGACCGGGAAGTCCGACAGGTAGCCGTAGCCACCCAGCACCTGGATCGCCCCAGAACACACCGCTTCGGCCATCTCGCTGGCCATCAGTTTGGCCATCGCCGCTTCCTTCAGACAGGGCTGTCCGGCGTCCTTCAGGCTCGCGGCGTGCCAGATCAGTTGGCGCGCGGCCTCGATCTTCGTGGCCATGTCGGCCAATTTGAACTGCACCGCCTGGTGCTCGAAGATCGGCACGCCGAAAGCCTTGCGTTCTTTGGCATAAGCCAGCGCTGCCTCGAAGGCCGCGCGGGCCATGCCCAAGGCCTGGCTGGCGATGCCGATGCGCCCGCCTTCCAGCCCCGACAGCGCGATCTTCAGGCCCTGACCCTCGTCGCCGATGCGGTTGGCGACCGGCACGCGGCAGTTCTCGAACAGGATCTGCGCGGTGTCGCTGGCGTGCTGGCCCATCTTGTCCTCGACCCGCGCCACGGTGTAGCCCGGCGTGGCGGTGGGCACCAGGAAGGCACTGATGCCGCGCTTGCCGGCAGCCTTGTCGGTGACGGCCATCACGATCGCGACATCGCCGTTTTTGCCGCTGGTGATGAACTGCTTGACACCATTGAGCACGTAATCATCGCCATCGCGCAGCGCCGTGGTCTTCAAGCCACCCGCCTCCGAACCGACATGTGGCTCGGTCAGGCAGAACGCGCCCAGCATGTCGCCGCGCGCCAGTGGTTTGAGAAAGCGCTGCTTCTGGTCCTCGTTGCCGAAGGCCATCAGGATCGAGCAGACCGGGCAGTTGTTGACGCTGACGATGGTGCTGGTCGCGCCGTCGCCGGCGGCGATCTCCTCGAGCATCAGCGCCAGCGCCAGGTAGTCCAGGCCGGCACCGCCGTACTCAGTCGGAACGGCCACGCCATAGCATCCCAACGCGGCGAGGCCGCGCAGTTGTGTCGCCGGGAACTGGTGGCTCTTGTCCCAGGCCGCAGCGTGTGGCGTGATTTCGGCCTGTACGTACTGGCGGACGGCGTCCTGCACCGCGCGGTGGTCTTCACTGAGCAGCATGGCGCTTCATCTCCTGGAGGTCTTCTTCGAAAGCGGTGAGGTGGTCGGCCCGCGCGGTATCACCACGGGATGGGTTGACCGTCGTGGTTGACGAAGCCGCCGTTGTCGGCCGGCGTCAGGCGGGCCAGCGTGGCGCGCAGGTCGGCCGCGCTGCGCTCGACCGAGAGGTCGGCCCCGCTGCCCCCCATGTCGGTCTGCACCCAACCCGGGTGCAGCGCGACGCAGATGGCACGGTCGGCCAGCAGCAGCGATGCGTCCTTCAGCACCGAATTGAGCGCCGCCTTCGAGGCCCGGTACAACCAGCCCGCGCTGCTGACGCGTGCGCCGATCGAGCCCATGCGCGACGACAGCACGCCTAGCCGCGCGCCCGGCGCCAGCACCTCGACCAACGCGGGCAACAACCGCATCGCCGCCAGCACGTTGGTGTGCATCACGGTGTCGAACTCAGCCTCGGTGGGCGGCTGCAGCCCTTGGCTACGCGGGCCGTAGACACCTGCCACCAGCCACACGGCATCGAAGGCCTCGCCGTCGACCAGCCAGTCCAGGCCGGAGCAGCCGACCGCCGTGGCCACCTCCAGGTGCAGCGCCTTGGCGCCCAGTCCCGCCAGACGCGCCAGGCCTGCGTCGTCGCGTGCGGTGGCTGTCACGGCCACGCCGTCAGCCCGGTACTGGCGCACCAGTTCCAGCCCGACGCCGCGCGAGGCGCCGATCACCAGCACCTGCTTCATCGTGAGGTCCCCGCGCCAGCGCCGATGCTCACAGCATTTCGACGGCCATCGCCGTGGCCTCGCCGCCGCCAATGCACAGTGCGGCCACGCCGCGCTTCAAGCCCTGCTTGCGCAGCGCACCCAGCAGCGTGACGACGATGCGAGCACCCGAAGCGCCAATCGGATGGCCCAGTGCGCAAGCCCCGCCGTGCACGTTGACGATGTCGTGCGGCAGACTGAAATCGCTCATCGCGGCCATCGTCACTGCGGCGAAGGCCTCATTGACCTCCCAGAGGTCGACGTTCTTGACGTCCCAGCCGGTCTTCTTGAGCAGTTTGCCGATCGCTCCGGCCGGCGCGGTGGCAAACCACTCAGGCGCCTGGGCGTGCACCGCATGGCCAACGATGCGGGCGATCGGCGTTGCGCCGAGCTGGCGCGCGGTCGACTCGCGCATCAGCACCAGTGCAGCCGCACCGTCGGAGATGCTCGACGCGTTGGCCGCGGTGATCGTGCCATCTTTCTTGAAAGCCGGTTTCAGACCAGGAATCTTGTCAAGCTTGGCCTTGCGCGGCTGCTCGTCGTGGCGAATCACCGTGTCACCGGACTTGGCTGACATCGTCACCGGCGCGATCTCCCAATCGAAGCTGCCGTCCTCGTTCGCCAGCCGGGCCCGGGTCGTCGAGGTGATCGCGAACTGATCTTGCGCCTCGCGGCTGAATTGGTACTTGTCGACGCACTGCTCGGCGAAAACACCCATCGCCTTGCCGCCGCCGTTGGGAAGACGTTCATAGGCGTCTTCGAGCCCGTCGATCGCCATATGGTCGAACATCTGCGCTGCGCCATAGCGGACGCCCTTGCGAGCAAACATCAGGTGCGGTGCGTTGGTCATGCTCTCCATGCCACCGGCCACCATCACCGAGGCCGATCCTGCGGCCAACATGTCATGCGAGAACATCATCGCCCGCATCCCGGAGCCGCACATCTTGGACAAAGTGACCGCGCCCGCGCTGTCAGGCAGGCCGGCACGACGCATCGCTTGACGCGCCGGGGCTTGGCCCTGGCCCGCCATCAGGCAGTTGCCCATCAGCACCTCGTCGACGCTGTCGCCCGGCACACCGGCGCGCTCGACCGCGGCCCGGATGGCCACCGCGCCCAACTCCCAGGCGGCGAGTGACGAGAAATCCCCCAACAAGCCGGCAATGGGGGTGCGCGCAGCAGAAACGATGACGATGGATTCAGACATGGTTGGCTCCTGGAAAGTTGACAGGGTAGAAAAAGGGTTCAGCGCCGAACGGTCACTCTCGCCACGGATTGGACGTGCGGCAGATCAGTCTGATCGCAGCAAGATTCGCATCGCTGTTGCACCGGCTTCAAGCCATGCCCGCCCGGTGGTGGGCAAACCGCTTGTGCTGTTCATACGGAAACACGTCATGGACATGACCGGCCCGGATGCGCGCTTGATGGCCTTGCCAAAACGCGGCATCGAGCAGGTCGCCGTGGTGCTTCATGAAGACCTCTCGCACCGCATCATTGCCCAGCAGAAACGGGCCGAAAGTCTCGGGAAAGACATCCTTGGGGCCGACGGTGTACCAGACCTCGCCGGACATTTCTTCTTCCTCGTTGCGCGGCGTGGGCACGCGGCGGAACCGGCAATCGGTGATGTACTCGATCTCATCGTAGTCGTAGAACACCACCTTGCCGTGACGCGTGACGCCAAAGTTCTTCCACAGCATGTCACCGGGAAAGATGTTGGCCGCCACCAGGTCCTTGATCGCGTTGCCGTATTCGATCACCGCATGCTGGACCTGCTCGGGCACGGCGTCCTGCAGGTAGATGTTGAGCGGGATCATGCGGCGCTCGATGTAGAGGTGCTTGATCACCAGCGAGTCGCCATCGACCTCGATCTGGCTTGGGCAGAAGTGCTGCAATTCGGCCACCAGCTCGTCACTGATGCGCGAGCGAGGAAACGCCACACTCGTGTATTCCAGCGTATCGGCCATGCGCCCGACCCGGTCGTGGGTCTTGACCAACAGGTACTTGCTCTTGATCAGCTCGCGGCTGGTATCTTTTTGCGGCGGATAGAAATCCTTGATCACCTTGAACACATAGGGGAACGAAGGCAGGTCGAACACCAACATCACCATGCCCTTGATGCCGGGGGCGATGCCGAACTTGTCGCTGCTGTGGCGCAAGTGGTAGAGAAAGTCGCGGTAGAAATTGTTCTTGCCTTGCTTTTGCAGGCCCAGCGCTGAATAGATCTCGTTGCGAGGCTTGCGCGGCATCATCGAGCGCAGAAACTGCACATAGGCACTGGGGACCGCCATGTCGACCATGAAGTAGGCCCGCGCAAAGCTGAACACCATCAGCAAGTCATCCTCGGCAAACAGCGCCGCATCGATCACCAGCAAGCCATCCTCGCCGTGCAAGACCGGCAGCGCAAACGGCGTCTCGGCAAAACCGTTGACGATCTTGCCGATGATGTAGGCGCCCTTGTTGCGGAAGAACATCGAGCTCAACACTTGAATCTGAAAATTCGCGCGCAGCCGCACCAAATCGCCGACATGGTGTTGCAAGGCTTCCAGCACCGCGCCGATGTCAAGCTCAAGATTGCGGAATGGACGCTTCAACTGAAAGTTATCAACGATACGCAATAAGGTCTCGTGCAGGGTCTCGCGCGTCGGATAGTAGGCGCGGTATGTCGGCAGCGAAGCCGGCTCGTCGTTCTCGATGTACTCGGTACTGACCGCCGGCCGCACGAACAGGAAATCGTTTCTGAAATAGCTGTGGTGCAGGATCTTGGTGGTGACCGAGTTGAAGAAGGTCTCGGCCAATTCAGGCTGGTGGTGGTTGACCAGCAGACCGATGTAGTGCAGCTTGACCTGTTGCCAGGTGTCGTCAGACAGATGTGCGGTGTCGAACTCTTGCTGCAGTTGCTCGACCGCTTCCTCGACCCTGATGTCGTAGAACTCGATGCGCTCGCGCTGGGCGCGCTGCTGACCGTGCCAGTCGGCTTGCTCGAAGCGCCGCTTGGCGCCGCGGTTGGTCTCAGAAAACAAGCGGTAGTGCCGGTTGAATCCGTCCAGCATGGTCCTCGCAATGTCGAAAGCGCAGCGGTCGGTCAGACGGTGAGGAAACATGTGGCGAGGACTTCTTTCAGCCAGCGACCTGGCCCGCAGCGGGCTTGTCTTCAGCCCCTGGCGGCACTGCGAATTGCTCGGCCTGCAAGCGCCGGTAGCGCTGTTTGACCAGTGCCAGCGCAGTGTCATAAGCCAGACCAACCCCATCGGCCGAAGTAGCGGTGATCTTCAGGTCTTCGAGCAAGCCGTTGTGCAGTCCGTAGACCCAGCCATGCACCACCACCAGCTGCCCACGGTGCCAGGCGTCGCTGACCACTGTGGTGCGGCAGACATTGCGCGCCTGCTCCAATACGTTCAATTCAACCAGCGCGTTGACCTGCAGGCTCTCATGCAAACCCGCAAGAAAACCCTCATGCGTGTCGCGAACGTCCTGCACATGGCGCAGCCAGTTGTCGACCAAGCCAGAACGCTGGTTCGTCATCGCTGCCCGCACGCCACCGCAGTTGCTGTGACCAACCACAATGATGTGGCTGACCTGCAGCGCATCCACCGCGTACTGCACCACGCTGAGCGCGTTGAGGTCCGAATGCACCAGCAAGTTGGCGACGTTGCGATGAACAAACAGTTCGCCAGGCAACAAGCCGACCAAGTCGTTGGCAGGCACCCGGCTGTCGGCGCAACCTATCCAAAGGTATTTCGGATTCTGCTGGTTGAGCAATCGCGTGAAGAAGCCTGGCTCGCGCTGTTCGGTGGCGGCCGCCCATCGGCGATTGCTCTGGAACAGCTCTTGCAAGTCGGTGCTCATGGTCGGCCTTGCCTGACGGTTAAGTTTCGAAGCACAGTTTACGCAGCGGGGTGACCCCGTCCTGGCACCCAACCCTCACATCGTCTCCGCGAACAACTCGCGGCCGATCAGCATGCGACGGATTTCACTGGTCCCAGCGCCAATTTCGTAAAGCTTGGCATCGCGCCACAAGCGGCCCAACGGGTAGTCATTGATGTAGCCATTGCCGCCAAAGATCTGCACGCCCTCGCCGGCCATCCAGGTGGCTTTCTCGGCACACCACAGGATCACCGAAGCGCAGTCCTTGCGCACCTGGCGCACATGCTCGAGCCCGAGCTTGTCGAGGTTCTTGCCCACGGTGTAGCAAAAAGCCCGGCCTGCCTGCAAAACGGTGTACATGTCGGCCACTTTGCCCTGGATCAGCTGAAACTCGCCGATGCTCTGACCAAACTGTTTCCGGTCGTGGATGTAGGGCACGACGTTGTCCATCACCGACTGCATGATGCCGATCGGCCCAGCAGCCAGCACCGCGCGTTCGTAATCCAGCCCGCTCATCAACACCCGGGCACCGCCGCCGACCGCACCCAGCACATTCTCAGCCGGCACCTCGACATCCTGGAACACCAACTCAGCCGTGTGGCTGCCGCGCATGCCCAGCTTGTCGAGCTTTTGGGCAGCCGCAAAACCCTTCATGCCTTTCTCGATGATGAAGGCCGTGACGCCACGCGCGCCAAGTTCGGGTTCGGTCTTGGCATAGACCACCAACGTGTCGGCGTCCGGGCCGTTGGTGATCCAGAACTTGGTGCCATTGAGCAGGTAATAACCGCCCTTGTCCTCAGCCTTGAGCTTCATGCTGATCACATCCGACCCGGCGCTAGGCTCGCTCATCGCCAGCGCGCCGACGTGCTCGCCCGAGATCAGCTTGGGCAGGTACTTGGCGCGCTGCGCTTCGCTGCCATTGCGCTTGATCTGGTTGACGCACAGGTTGCTGTGCGCGCCGTAAGACAGGCCGACCGACGCGCTGGCCCTGCTGATCTCCTCCATCGCAATCATGTGGGCCAGGTAGCCCATGTCGGCGCCGCCGTATTGTTCGGACACCGTGATGCCCAGCACGCCGAGTTCACCCATCTTGGGCCACAAGTCCATCGGAAACTGGTCGTTGCGGTCGATCTCGGCCGCTCGCGGCGCGATCTCGGCGTCGGCAAACGCGCGCACCGCTTCACGCAGCGCGTCGATGTCTTCGCCGAGCTGGAAATCAAGTCCGGGCAATTGGCTCATCAGAGGTCTCCTGAATCGGTGGACAGGGTGGTCACCAAGTTGACGTTGACGTCAACGTCAATCATAACCAGACGATTTCAGACGCTGGTCGGGGTTCACTTGCGCACCTTGACGGCGCTCGCCAGCAGCCGGCGGCAGCGGTCCTCGTGCAAGGTGAGCTCGTCGAGCGTGATGCGGATGTCGTCGAGTTGCTGAGCGAGTTGCTGGCGGTGCGCACCCAGCACAGCCATAAAGGCTTCGAGCTGCGCCGCGGTATCTGATTCGGTGTCGTACATGGTCACCAATTGGCGAATCTCTTGCAGTGCAAAGCCCAAACGCTTGCCACGCAGCGTGAGTTTGAGCCTGGTGCGGTCGCGTTGGCTGTAGACCCGGTTGCGACCCGAGCGGGTCGGCTCCAACAGACCCATGTCCTCGTAGAAGCGGATCGCACGGGGCGTGACATCGAACTCTCGTGCGAGCTCGGTGATCGTGTAGGTCGGGCGGGTCATGGCTTGGGTCGCTTTGACGTCGCTCAGGCGCCTGGCGCTGCGGCTCAATCGAAGGCCGGCAGCACTTCAGCGCGCAGCGCGCCGCGGCTGCGCTCAAAGTCAGGCAACACCGACCGCACCACCTCCCAAAAGGCTGGGCTGTGGTTCATCTCGCGCAGATGGGCCAGTTCGTGGGTGACGACATAGTCGATCACCGGTAGCGCAAAGTGGATCAAGCGCCAGTTCAGCCGCACCGCACCGCTGGCGCTGGCGCTGCCCCAGCGGGTCGACGCCGAACTCAAGGACAGTCGCTGAACCCGAACGCCAAGCCGTTGGGCGAAATGGCTGCAGCGCTCCTCGAAGACCCGGCGCGCTTGACGCTGCAGCCAGCTCTGCACCAGTTCGCGAATCTGATCCTGGGTCGCGCTTTGCGGCAAGCCCAGGTGCAAGGTCAGCCGAGGCACGCCTGGCAACGACGCGCCATCGCTGTTGAGCTGCGCGCCGTTGACACGCGGGTCGAGCAACAGGATCACCGTGTCGCCGAGATAGGGCAAGGTGCTGCCGTCACCCCACACCTGCTTCGCCGCCTGCAGGCGCTGCGCCCGCTCGTGTTGGTCATGCAGCTTGCGAAGAATCCAGCCCGACTTGGCTTGCAAAGCAAGTTCGACTTCCGACAGCGCCACCCAGCGCGGCGCACTGACACTCAGACCATCGAGCCCCACTACAAAGCCAATGCTGCGACGCCGGGCCCGGCGGAATTCATAGCCCACGTGATGCTCACCGAGCAAGATCGACCGCTGGGCTCGGGGATGCTGAAAGCGAGGCACCACCGGTGCGGCGGCAGGCACCGACGGCGGTTCAGCCGACTTGGCACCAGCCGCAGGCGTCAAGGCCTCACCAACCGGCAGGTCGAACAAGGACAACTGCTGCAGTTTTGCGAGGAATCCGGGCAAAGGCATGGCGCCGAATTCTACGAACGATGGCCTGCCAGTGCACGGACCGGTTGCCCATCGGCAGGCGGCGGATACGCATCAGGGTCGAGTCGGCGCATCTCGGTCTCGATCCAGGCCTCAACCTCGAGCATCAACTCGTCGGGTCGACGGCCCTGGGCCGGTATCGGCCTGCCGATCGAGACCTCGATCAAGCCCGGGCGCAGCAACCAACTCTTGCGGGGCCAGCAACGCGCCGAGGTCACCGCAATCGGCACGATCGGCGTGCCAGTGGTCACCGCCAGTCGCGAAGCGCCGGTCTTGTAATCGCCGCTGGCACCTCGGGCGATGCGCGTGCCCTCAGGAAACATGATCACCCAATTGCCTTGCCCCATCAGCCGGCGGCCCTGCGCCAGTACCTTGGCCCAGGCGGCACTGCGCCGGCTGCGGTCGATATGGATCATGTCCATGCGGCCGATCGCCCAGCCGAAGAACGGAATCCACAACAACTCACGCTTGAAGACATAAGCCAAGGGGTGCGGCATCAGGGTCGGAAAGGCAAAGGTCTCCCAGGTGCTCTGGTGCTTGGGCGCCAGCAGAACGGCGGCATGGGCTTCGGCTGCACTCGGCAAATGCTCCAGCCCCTGCACACGGTAGCGAACACCGCAGATGGCCTTGGCGCCCCAGACCGCAGCGCGCAACCAGCCCACGCACAGCCAGTACATCGGCGCACCACGCACCAGGGCCGAAAACAGCACGGCGACCAAGGCCCAAGGGATCAGCGTGGTCAGCAGCCACAGGATGTAAAACGCAGAACGAAGGACGATCATCGGATTCTGAAATCAGCGCAGGCCCATCAATGCGACGGCAGCGAAGCGCTACGCGCCAACAGGTCTTCGGCAAAAGCCGCCAGATCGGCATGGACCTGGGTGCCGGGCACTTGGTCGACCAGTGCCTGGATCTGCGCCACATCGAGGCCGGCTGCGCGGCCGCTGCAGACCAGGTGAGGCTCGCAGCCGCTGGCCTGCGCGGCCTGCAGGTCGCGCAAGGTGTCGCCAACCATCGGCACCTGTTTGAGGTCTATGCCGTAGCGCTTGCCGATCTCGCGCATCAAACCAGGCTGCGGCTTGCGGCAATCGCAACCCTCCTCGGGCGTATGCGGGCAGAAAAACACCGCGTCGAGTCGTCCGCCGGCCAACTGCAACTGCTTGAGCAGGTGCGCGTGGACGGCATTGACCGATGCCATGTCGATCATGCCGCGGCCGATGCCGGACTGATTGGTGGCCACCACCACATGCCAGCCGGCATGGTTCAGCCTCGACACCGCCTCGAGCGCGCCAGCGATGGGCGACCACTCCTCGGGCGCCTTCACGTGATCATCCCGGAAATCGTTGAGGATGCCGTCACGGCCCAGGATCACGAGTTTGACCACCGGCTGCATGCTCGATGCCGCTCAGGATGCCAGCCGAGACAGGTCGGCCACCCGGTTCATCGCCGCATGCAGATCGCCCAGCAGCGCCAAGCGGTTGGCGCGCAGCGCAGCGTCCTCGGCGTTGACCATCACCGCTTCGAAAAACGCATCGACCGGCGATTTCAATCCGGCCAAGATCTGCAAGGAGCCGCTGTAGTCACCGGCTGCAAATGCGATGTCGGCCTTGGGCGCCATCGCAGCCAACGCGGCGTGCAGCGCCGCTTCGGCCGGCTCGACCAGCAGCGCCGGCTCGACCATCGCGCCCACCACCGCATCGGACTTCTTCAGGATGTTGCCCACGCGCTTGTTGGCCGCCGCCAGCGGTGCAGCCTCGGGCAGCGCGGCAAAGCTGCGCACCGCCGCCAACCGGCGCGGCACGTCGCCGAGCCGGTTGGGGTGCAAGGCCAGCACGGCATCAACCTCCTGCGCGCTGTAGCCCTGCTCGCGCAGCAGCACAGACAGCCGGTCGGCGAAGAAGGCCATCAACGGCGCCTGCACCTCATGGCTCTTGTGCTCGGACGCGAACACGGCTTCAGACGCCTGAACCAGCGCATCGACGGCCAGCGCGAGATTCTTCTCGATCAGGATGCGGATCACACCCAGCGCATGGCGGCGCAGCGCGAACGGGTCCTTGTCGCCGGTCGGCAAGGCGCCGATGCCGAACAGCCCGACCAGAGTCTCCAGCTTGTCGGCCAGCGCCAGCACGGTGCCAGTGTGGTTGCGCGGCAGCGAGTCGCCAGCAAAGCGCGGCTTGTAATGGTCCTCGATCGCGATCGCCACGCCGTCGCGCAGACCTTCGTGGCGGGCGTAATAGCCGCCCATGACGCCCTGCAGTTCGGGGAACTCGCCCACCATGTCAGTGAGCAAGTCGGTCTTGGCCAGCCGCGCGGCCTGGCTGACCTTGCTGGCCAGCACGTCGAACTGGTCGCGGGCCTCCACCGTGTACGGCAGCGTGGCCTCGCCCAACTGCTTGACGATGGCCAGGGCAATCGCCCGCACACGACCCGCACGCTCGCCTTGCGAGCCCAGCTTGCCGTGGTAGACCACCTTGTCCAGACCGGCGACACGCGACTCTAGCGTCTTCTTGCGGTCCTGGTCAAAGAAGAACTTGGCGTCGGCCAGGCGCGGGCGCACCACGCGCTCGTTGCCACCGACCACCGCGCTGGTGTCGGCCGGTCGGATGTTGCTGACGACCAGGAACTGGTGCGTGAGCTTGCCGTCGCGGTCGAGCAGCGGGAAGTATTTCTGGTTTGCCTTCATCGTCAGGATCAGGCATTCCGGCGGCACGGCCAGAAACTCGGGCTCAAAACGACACAGCAGCACGTTCGGCCGTTCAACCAGCGCGGTGACCTCGTCGAGCAGCGCATCGTCATCGATAGGGCGCAAGCCGGCGCCGGCGCTGGCCGCCACAGTGACGAGTTGGCGAACGATCTCGGCCCGACGCTCGGCAAAGCTGGCGATCACCGCGCCCTCGGCGGCCAGTTGCGCCGCGTAGCCGTCAGCGTCACGCAGCAGCACCGGTTGCTGCAGCGCCTCGAAACGATGGCCCTGTGTGGCGCGGCCAGCCGCCAAGCCCAGGATGGTCACTGGCACCACCTGGTCGCCGTGCAGCGCCACCAAGCCATGGGCCGGGCGCACAAAGTGCACGGTGGTCCAGCCCGGGCGGACCTCGGCACCGGCACCGGCCTCCAGTTGGTAGGACATCACCTTCGGAATCGGCAGCTTGGCCAGCGCCTCCACCAGCGACTTTTGAAGGCCGTCGGCCAGCGTCGAACCAGCCACCTGGCTGTCCAGAAACAGCGCTTCGGTCTTGCCATCGGGCGCGCGCTTGAGCTGCGGCAGCACCTCGGTGCCAGCACCGAGCGCGGCCAGTTTCTTCAACAGCGCTGGCGTGGCTTGGCCTTGGGCGTCCAAGGCCACCGCCACCGGCATCAGCTTTTGCAGCAGGCTGCGGTCGGCGGCCTTGGCCATCACCTCCGTCAGATGCACGGCCAGCCGGCGTGGCGAGGCAAACGGCGTGGCCACGCTGTGTTCGCCAGCCAGGCCCTGGGCTTTGAGGGATGTCGCCACCGCAGCCGCAAAGGCCTCGCCCAGTTTCTTCAGCGCCTTTGGCGGCAGCTCTTCGACAAACAGTTCAACCAACAGCGCTCGGGTGGATGTCATCACGGTCGGGTTCATGGCTTCAAGCCGCCTTCTTCAACGCGATGCTCGCCAGCACCTCGTCGGCCCAATCGGTGGGCGCCATCGGGAATCCCAGCCTGGCCCGGCTGTCGAGATAGCTCTGAGCTACGGCGCGCGCCAGATTGCGGATGCGGCCGATGTAAGCGGCGCGCTCGGTCACGCTGATGGCACCCCGGGCATCGAGCAGATTGAAACTGTGGCCAGCCTTCAGCAACTGCTCGTAGGCCGGCAGTGCCAGATGCTGGCCCATCAGGTGCTGGCTCTGCCGCTCATGGGCGGTAAAGGCCTGCAGCAGGAACTCAACGTCGCTGTGCTCGAAGTTGTAGGTGCTCTGCTCAACCTCGTTCTGGTGATAGACATCGCCATAGCTCAGGCCAGGGGTCCAGACCAGGTCGAAGATGCTTTCCTTGCCTTGGATGTACATCGCCAGGCGCTCCAGGCCATAGGTGATCTCACCGGTGATCGGCTTGCAGTCGATGCCGCCGACCTGCTGGAAGTAGGTGAACTGCGTGACCTCCATGCCGTTGAGCCAGACTTCCCAGCCCAGCCCCCAACAGCCTAGCGTCGGATTCTCCCAGTCGTCCTCGACGAAACGCACGTCGTTGTGCTTCAGGTCGAAGCCCAGCGCCTCGAGCGAACCGAGGTAGAGCTCCAGGATGTTGGCCGGCGCGGGCTTGAGCACCACTTGGTACTGGTAGTAGTGCTGCAGCCGGTTCGGGTTGTCGCCGTAGCGGCCGTCCTTGGGCCGGCGACTGGGCTGAACATAGGCCGCCTTCCAGGGCTCGGGGCCGAGCGCGCGCAGAAAGGTGGCCGTGTGGCTGGTGCCCGCGCCCACTTCCATGTCGTAGGGCTGCAGCAGGGCGCAGCCCTGTTGGTCCCAATAGTCTTGCAGACGAAGAATGATTTGCTGGAAGGTGAGCATGAAGTCGCCGGGTGAAAAGGCACGGGCGCCGCACAGCACGCCAGGGGGTCGTCGAGGCAAGGCGGACAAGTTTAGCGGCCCGACAGCGGGGCCAGCCGTCCGCGCGGCCAGGCCAGTCCCAACCCAGCCAGCAGCCACAGCGGCCACAGCCCGGCGGCAGCGGACCAACGCGCGAACGGAGTCAGACCCCGGCGGCCCTGCACGGTGGCATGGAGCACACCACGGGTGAAAGGCGCCAGTCGCGCCGTCACGACGCCTCGATGGTCGATCACCGCCGTCGCGCCCGTGTTGGTTGCGCGCAGCATCGGCCGCTGCAACTCCAGGCTGCGCAGGCGCGAGATGTGCAAGTGCTGGGCCACCGCAATGGTGTCGCCAAACCAGCCGATGTTGCTGACATTGGCCAGGATGCTGGGCGCGCTCGACGCATCGGCAAAGCGCAATGCCAACTCCTCGCCAAACAGGTCCTCGTAGCAAATATTGAGGCCGATGCGCTCGCCGAGGCGCTCGAACGATGGTGGATTGAGCGGGCCACGGTTGAAATCGCCCAGCGGCATGCTCAACAGCTCGGTGAACCAGCGAAACCCGGTCGGAATGAACTCGCCGAATGGCACCAGGTGCACCTTGTCGTAGCGGTAATCGCTGCCCGACGCCGACAGCCCGACCACCGAGTTGGTATAGCCCTGAAGCAAGCTGCCCAGTGGCACCCCAACCAGCGCGGCCCGACCGGGCTGGGCGAAATGCTGCTGCAAGCCCGCCCAGTAGCCCGGCACCAGTTCGGCAAGTTGGTCCGGCAGCAGCGGCACTGCCGTCTCGGGCGCGAGCACCAAATCGGCGCGCGCGCCAGTCAGTGCGCTCGACACCCACGCCAAGGCCTCGGGCAGGTACTGGGCGGCGAACTTCTCGTCCTGTGCCACGTTGGTCTGAAGCAACGCCACTTGCAACGTGCGACCTGGCAACGTGAACTCGGGTGCGCCGCGCCACAGACTCCAAGCAGCCGGCAACGCCAGCAGCGTCAGCGCCAACCCGACCGGCGCCGTGACAGATCGTCGCCAGCCCGCACCCATCTGCGTTCGCGCAGCGCCAAGCCCCAGGCATGCGGCGACCCAGGCGACCCAAGCGCCGATGCCATAGACGCCGATCCAGGGCGCGAGCACGGCCAACGGCCCATCGACCTGGCTGTAGCCAGTCGCAGCCCAGGGAAATCCGGTGAAGAACACCCCACGCGCCAGCTCGGCTGCCAGCCAGGCTGCGGCAAAGCGCGCGGCGTCGCGAAGCCCTACACCGCTGCGCCGCCGGGCCACCCAGGCCATCGCAAAGCTCAGGTAGAGCGCCAACAGGCCCGACAACAGCAGCACAGAAACCACCGCAAACGCTGCTGGCAATTGACCATAGCGGTGCAGGCTGATGAACAACCACCAGGTACTGGCACAGCCCCAGGCACAGCCGAACGACCAGCCCAACGCTGCGGCCTGGCGCGGCGTCGCTCGGTCGACCTGCCAGGCCAACCAGGCCACCGCCAACAGCGGCAACGGCCAGGCCTGCGTGTGGACAAAAGCCACGGTCTGCAGCGCGCCGGCGATGCCTGCGCACGCCAGTCGCGCCACGGTCTTTGGCTTCAAGTGCGAGCGCCCATCGGCGGTGCCGGCCGCCGCGCCACCTTGAACCAGCGCACCGCACCGCCTCGGGTCAGCATGACCTGGAATGTCAGCCCGTCGGCCTGGGCCGACTCGCCGCGCCGCGGCACCCGCCCAAGCTCATGCGCGATCAGGCCACCAATGGTGTCGAAACAGTCCTCGGGCAAGCGGGTGCCAAAGAACTCGTTGACCGCACTGATGTCGGTATCGCCGGCCACCCGGTGGCTGCCATCGGCCAAGGTGTACAGCCCGTTTTCTGCAGCAGTGGCGTCTTGGTCGAACTCATCTTCGATCTCGCCGACGATCTCTTCGAGCACGTCCTCGATCGTGATCAGTCCGGCGGTGCGTCCGAACTCGTCAATCACCATCGCCAAATGGTTGCGGTTGGCGCGGAAGTCACGCAGCAACTCGTTGAGGTTCTTGCTCTCGGGCACGAAAACTGCCGGCCTCAGCAAGGTACGCAGGTTCAAATCGGGCGAGCGCTGGACCTTCAACAAGTCCTTGGCCATCAAGATGCCGATGACGTTTTCGCGCTGACCCTCGTAGACCGGAAAACGCGAGTGCGCGGTCTCGATCACGCTGTGCAGCAGTTCGTCATAGGGTGCGTCGATATCGAGCGCGTCGATCCGGGGCGCCGCCACCATCACGTCACCGGCACTCATCTCGGCCATGCGCAGCACGCCTTCAAGCATGACCCGGCTCTCCGGCGCGATGAGCTCACGCTGCTCGGCATCGGCCAGGGTGGCCATCAACTCGTCTTTGGAATCGGGCCCCGGGGACAGGAACTCGACCAGGCGCTCGAAGAAACTGCGCTTGCTGGTCAGCGCTGCCGCAGCGCGCTGCGGCGGTCGACTAGAAGGAGGTTCTGACACATTGGGTGTCGGTGGTGAAGGTGGCGCAGAATAACCGATGAATCCGACACGACGGCCCGAGGCCCCTGTCGGGCTGCATTGCGCTACGCTCTCGCCTTCGGTCGGGGCTGATGCGTGGCGGCTTGAAGTCTGGCCGTTCGACCCAACATCCGCCGATATTCCAAAGTTTCACCTCGATCCCAAACCTTGTGGTTGTCGCCGCACCCTCCCGGGCAAGCAACCCTCACCGCACTGAATCGGAACCACCATGTCGTCAGGCCTCATCCCAGCAACCATCCTGACGGGCTTTCTAGGCTCGGGCAAGACCACGCTGCTCAAGCGCGTGCTCAGCGAACATCACGGCCAGAAGATCGCGGTGATCGAAAACGAGTTCGGCGAGGAGAACATCGACAACGAGATCCTGGTGGCCGACACCAAGGAGCAGATCATCCAGATGAACAACGGTTGCGTCTGCTGCTCGATCCGCGAGGACTTGCGCACCACGCTGTCAGATTTGGCAGCCAAGCGCCGCAAAGGCGAGATCGAGTTCGACCGGGTGGTGATCGAGACCACCGGCTTGGCCGATCCAGGCCCAGTGGCCCAGACATTCTTCATGGACGACGAGATCGCCGAGAGCTACCTGCTCGACTCGATCCTGACCTTGGTCGACGCCAAGCATGCCCAGTCGCAACTCGACAGCCGCCAGGAAGCGCGCTGCCAGGTTGGCTTTGCCGACCAGATCTTCATCAGCAAGACCGATCTGGTCAATGAGGGCGATGTCGAAGCGCTGATTCACCGCATCAAACACATGAACCCGCGCGCACCACAGCACAAGGTGCATTTCGGCGAGGTGCCGATTGCCAGCGTGTTCGACCTGCGAGGCTTCAACCTGAACGCCAAGCTGGAGATTGATCCCGAGTTTCTGAACGCCGATGATCACGCAGCACACGACCATGTGCACGACGAGAACTGCGACCATCCGCATCACCATGCCCATGAAGACGACGTCAAGTCTTTCGTATTCCGCGCTGAAAAGCCTTTCAACCCCGCCAAGCTAGAGGATTTCCTGGGCTCGATCGTGCAGGTCTACGGCCCCAAGATGCTGCGCTACAAAGGCGTTCTCTACATGAAGGGCAGCGAACGCAAGGTGATCTTCCAGGGCGTGCATCAACTCATGGGCAGCGACCTCGGTCCGAAGTGGTTGCCCAACGAGAAGAAGCTGAGCAAGTTGGTGTTTATCGGCATCGACCTGCCCAAGGACATCCTGTTGCAAGGCCTGGAATCTTGTCTCGTTTGAGCCTGGGTGGAACGCCTTCGGGCATGGCTACAATCCGCGCGCCTTTAGCGACGCGGCAGATCGACAGGCCGTGGCGGACCACAGGTATATCGCCACTGCGAGGAGTTCCGACGTGAGCAAGCCATTGGCCAAACCCCCCACCGCCAGCGCCTCCCTCGACAAGCAGGTCACGGCGAGTGCGCCCAAACCCAGCGCGAAATCGAGCAGCAAAAACAGCGCCAAGTCGCCAGCGCCAGCACCCGCCCCAGCGCCGTCCACCAGCCGATTTGCCGAGCGATTCGCGCCTCCCAAGCCTCCTGCACGGGGATACCCTGAACCGATGGATTTCGTAAAAACTGCGCACAAGGCAGATCCCAAGCTTGTCAATGCTTGGAAAACCAAAGCGGGCCGCGATTTGACGGAGCCAGAACTGTTCTCGATGCCTGAAGACGAGTACATGAACGCGAAGCAGCTCGAGTTCTTCCGTGTGCGCTTACAAGCGCTCAAGGACGACCTGCTGTCGAACGCGGGTCAGACCACCGAGCATCTGCGTGAAGACACCACGATCGTTCCCGATCCAGCCGACCGGGCCACGATCGAGGAAGAACACGCGTTGGAGTTGAGAACCCGTGATCGCGAGCGCAAGTTGCTCAAGAAAATCACCCAGTCGCTGGCCAGGATCGACGCCAACGACTACGGTTTTTGCGATGAGACTGGCGAGCCTATCGGGCTCGGTCGCTTGTTGGCACGGCCCACGGCGACACTGTCGCTGGAGGCGCAGCAACGCCGCGAGATGAAGCAAAAGATGTTCGGCGATTGAGCGCACGCCGGGATGTCGTGACGCTGCCGGCCGATCGACCGTCGTGAACGACATGGCTGAAGCCAAATCAGCAGCGGGTTTTTTCCGCAAAATGGTCCGCTTCGTCGCCAACCCCACCGCCGACGGGTCCGCCATGCCCAAGAGCGAGGCTTCGCAACGCGCCCACTCCGAAATCAGAGCCCTGGTTGAGCGCAAGCGACGCAATGACTTTGTTCGCAGGCAAGAGTTCGAGTCCTTGCGTCGTCTGCGCCGAGAAGGGCTGTCGCCTGAAAAACGGGCTGCGCTCGGCGACGCCTCCAGGGCCGCAAATGCTGAGGGCATGGCGACCGAACACGGGGGGCTCAATCCCAGCGAGACCGGCGTCAAAGCCAAAATTGACGCCATCGAACAGCAGATGTCGTCTGCGGGCGGTCGTCGCGTCGCGTCGTCGCAGGCGGAGACGGCCGGCTCCACACGGACAACCAGCCAAGCCGATGGGCAAATCTCATCGTCCACGCGGATCGCCGCTGAAGGCCTGTGCGCGACCGACCCGCCGGCCCACCGCGCGACAGCGCCAACCCGACCGATGCCAGACCCGGTGTCGCTGCGGCTGGACATCGACTTGTCGGATCTCTCGCCGGCGCCGAGGGCACACGCCGGGACAAGGACCGGAACGCTGTCGCTGTCCACCAGCCGCTGGCCAAGGCTGCGGGACCCCGCACTCGACGAGGCCGTGATCGCTTTTGCCAACGCCGACTTCGGCCGCTGCGAACAACTTCTGATGGCGCTGTGCGGGCCAACCGGCACGCGCCAACGACATGGCACAAGCTGGCAGGTGCTGCTCGACCTGTACCGTGCCACCGATCAAGCGCTCAAGTTCGACAAGCTGGCGCTGGACGATGCGCGGCTGTTCGGCCGCCCATTGCCCTCCGCAATGCTGGACAACCTCCTCGCCACGAGACCGGTTTGCCGATTCGAGCTGTCGGGTCATTTGAGCGGCGACATCAGCACTCAGCTGCAGCAAATCGACCGCCAGCTCGGTGCAGCCCGTGACGTGCAGGTGTCATGCGCCAAGCTGATCCGGGTCGACTTCATTGCTGCGGGCGACCTGCTGAACTGGGTGCTGGCGAAAAAGGCCGAGCAACGCAGCGTCAGCTTCATCGACGCCCATCGGCTGCTGGCCTTGTTTTTTGGCGTGACAGGCCTTGATGAACAGGCCCAGGTATCCATCCCACGCGACTGAGCGCCCGACACCGCACCTGCCCAGGCCTCCCCTCCCATACTCTGGATCCAAGCACCGAATGGACTTATTCCACGGCACCACCATCGTCAGCGTACGCCGACTCACCCCCCAAGGCTGGCAAGTCGCGTTGGGCGGCGACGGCCAAGTCACGCTGGGCAACCTCATCATCAAGTCCACCGCACGCAAGGTGAGGCGCCTGCACCGCGAACAGGTGTTGGCCGGTTTTGCCGGCGCCACCGCCGACGCCTTCACGCTGTTTGAGCGCTTCGAGGCCAAGCTTGAGAAACACCAGGGCCATCTGGCGCGGGCCGCGATCGAGCTGACCAAGGACTGGCGCACCGACCGGGTGCTGCGCCGGCTCGAAGCGATGCTCGCGGTCGCCGACCGTGAGGCCAGCCTGATCATCACCGGCAACGGCGACGTGCTGGAGCCGGAGTACGGCATCGTCGCGATTGGATCGGGCGGCGCCTATGCCCAGGCCGCTGCGCGGTCGCTGCTGGCCCACACCGAACTCAGTGCCGAAGAGATCGTCAAGCAAAGCCTGGTGATCGCCGGCGAGCTGTGCATCTACACCAACCAGAACCACACCATCGAGGTCCTGGCATGAGCATGACCCCACAGGAAATCGTCTCCGAACTCGACCGTCACATCGTGGGTCAGAACGCCGCCAAACGCGCGGTGGCGATTGCGCTGCGCAACCGCTGGCGTCGCCAGCAGGTCGGTGATGCGCTGCGCAGCGAGATCACGCCGAAAAACATCTTGATGATCGGGCCCACGGGCGTGGGCAAGACCGAGATCGCGCGACGGCTGGCGCGGCTGGCCGACGCGCCCTTCATCAAGGTCGAGGCGACCAAGTTCACCGAGGTCGGCTATGTCGGCAAAGATGTCGACAGCATCATCCGCGACCTCGTCGACATCGCGATCAAGCAAGTGCGTGAGGCCGCGATCAAGCGCCAGCGTAGCCGCGCTGAAGACGCCGCCGAAGACCGTATCCTGGACCTGCTGGTGCCCTTGACCCGAGACGCACGCAGTGAGCCCGGTGTTGCCAGCCCACCAGAGAGCACCGCGCGCCAAGTGATGCGCAAGCGCTTGCGCGAAGGCACGCTGGCCGACAAAGTGATCGAGATCGAGTTGGCCGAGCCACAGGCCTCGATGGAGATCATGACGCCACCAGGCATGGAGGAGATGGCCTCGCAGCTCAAAGGCTTGTTCTCGCAGGTTGGCGCGGGCCGCACCAAGACCCGCAAGCTCAGGATTGACGAGGCCTACAAACTGCTGGTCGAGGAAGAAGCCGGCAAACTCGTCAACGATGACGACATCAAGACCCAGGCGCTGCAAAACGCCGAAAACAACGGCATCGTTTTCATTGACGAGATCGATAAAGTCACCTCACGCAGCGACCAGGGCGGGCCGGAAGTCTCGCGTCAGGGTGTCCAGCGCGATCTGTTGCCACTGGTCGAAGGCACCACCGTGACGACCAAGCACGGGCTGGTCAAGACTGACCACATCCTGTTCATTGCGTCGGGCGCATTCCACCTGGCCAAGCCCAGCGACTTGATCCCCGAGTTGCAGGGCCGATTCCCGATCCGGGTCGAACTGGGCTCCCTGTCGGTCGATGATTTCGAGGCCATCTTGACAAGCACCCAGGCCAGCCTGATCAAGCAATACCAGGCTTTGCTGGCCACCGAGGGGTTGACGCTGGAGATCACGCCCGAGGCGATACGCCGACTGGCGCAGATCGCCTTCGATGTCAATGAGCGCACCGAGAACATCGGCGCGCGACGATTGGCCACGGTGATGGAGCGACTGCTCGACGAGATCAGTTTCGACGCGCCGAACCTCGGCGGCCAGACCCGCTCCATCGACGCCGCAGCCGTCGACACCAAACTCGGTGAGCTGTCGCGCGATGAGGACTTGTCGCGCTACATCCTGTAGCCCGGCGCGAGCCGACCAGCGGCCACAGGCTAGAGCACCAGCCGGTGCGACTGCATTGCCAATAGGCCGTCGAAGATCAGCGAGTCGATCAGTTCGTGCTCGATGCTCAACCACGGCGCAACCTTCCAGCCCGCACCACCGGTCATCAGCGTGACCGGTTCCTGGCCACAGCGCGCGCTGAGGTGGCGGTGCATGCGCTCCATCGCGCCATTGATCGCGTAAGTGCCGCCGCTGGTCAAGCCGTCGCTGGTGTTGGTGGGAAAGTTGCGCACTTCACCAGTGGGCACGCGCAGCCCGGCGGTGCCTCCTTCAAGCGCGCGCAGCATGATGCCGTGGCCAGGCAGGATCAGGCCGCCCAGGAAATGCCCATCGGCGTCGAGCGCGTCCACCGTTACCGCTGTACCCACCATCACGACCAGCACCGGCTTCGGACCCACCCGAGCCAACACATGGTGACGCGCGCCGATCTGGGCCACGAAACGGTCGCAGCCGAGCCGGCCGGGGTGGTCGTAGCCATTGGTCACGCCAGCCGCCTGAGCCGAACTGACGACCCAACTGGGCTCTACGTCCCAGAGCTCGAGTTGCTCCTCGACGCGTCGCCGGACCGCGTCACCCGCGACGTTGCAGCCCAGGATCGAGTGCGGAGCCGACAGGTTTTTCCACTCGGCTTCGGCCAGCCCATCGATGTTCTCGAGGAAGACCGCCCCTTGCGCCAGCACGGCGGCGCCTGGCTGGGGGCTGGCGTACTGAGCCCATTTCAAACGCGTGTTGCCGATGTCGATCGCAAAAAAGCTCATGCTGCACTCTGACCGCGCCAGGCGGTTGATGGCGTTGAAGGTTCGCGCGCCGGCCAACCCAGCTGCACTCCAATCCGCATCCTAGCCCGGCGCGCGACCTTGACGGCTGCACAGCAGCATGGCAGGCCTTGGTTACGATGCCCGGTCCAGGAGACATTCCCCATGCAAGCCATCACGCCGGCCCAGGCCGCCGCCCTGATCCCCGACGGCGCCACCGTGGCGACCGCAGGTTTTGTCGGCGTCGGCCATGCCGAGGCCATCAGTCGGGCGATTGAGACCCGCTTCCTCAGCCAGGGCCACCCGCGCGACCTGACCCTGGTCTATGGTGCCGGCCAAGGCGACCGGGCTGACCGCGGCGTCAACCATTTTGGTCACGCCGGACTGGTCAAGCGCGTGATCGGCGGCCACTGGATCTCGGCGCCCAAGCTCGGCGCGCTGGTGCAGCAAGAAGCGATCGAAGCCTGGAACTTGCCGCAAGGCGTGATCAGCCACCTGTTTCGCGCCATCGCCGGCGGCAAGCCGGGCGTCGTGACCCGCATCGGCCTGAACACCTTCGTCGATCCACGGCACGACGGGGGTCGGTTGAGCCAGCGAAGCGCGGCATCGGCGATCGAACCCAGGGTGCAGCGCGTGACCTTGGGTGGCGAGTTGCAGTTGTTCTATCCAGCATTGCCTGTCCAGGTCGCGCTGATACGCGCGACCACCGCCGACGAGCGCGGCAACCTCAGCATCGAGCAGGAACCGTTTCACCACGACCTGCTGGCGCTGGCCCAGGCCGCGCGCAACTCGGGTGGGCTGGTGATTGCCCAAGTCAAGCAGATCGTGCCGGCCGGCACGCTCGATCCGACCCGGGTCCGGGTGCCGGGCATCTTGGTCGACCATCTGGTGATTGCCGACGACCCGAAAGACCACTGGATGACCTTTGGCGAGGACTTCGACGTCAAGTACACCAGCCCGCCCGCGAGCCGGCCCGCGAGCCCATCCGTTGGGGTCGAACCGATTGCAGCGCAGCTGCCGCTGGACGCGCGCAAGATCATCCAGCGCCGAGCGCTGCTCGAACTGCGGCGCCTCGACCGTCCGGTGGTCAATCTGGGCATTGGCATGCCAGCCGGCCTAGGTGCGGTGGCGCATGAAGAAGGTGTCGACGACTTCACGTTGACGGTGGAATCCGGCCCGATCGGCGGCACGCCGGCCGACGGACCCGCGTTCGGCGCGTCAGCTTGGCCCGAAGCGGTGATCGACCACGCAGCGATGTTCGACTTCTACGACGGTGGCGGTCTCGACATCGCCTTCCTCGGTTTGGCCGAGTTTGACCCGCGAGGCAACGTCAACGTCAGCCGTTTCGGTGACAAAGTCTCCGGGGTGGGCGGGTTCATCAACATCACCCAGAGCACGCAGCGGGTGGTCTTCATGGGAACGCTGACCAACGGGGGGCTGCGCATCGAAACCGGCGACGGCTGCCTTCGCATCGTCCAAGAAGGGCGTGTGAAAAAGCTGGTGCCGGCCGTGGGGCACCTGAGCTTCAACGGGCCTTATGTGGCCTCGCTGGGCCACGAGATCCTCTACCTGACCGAGCGAGCGGTGTTCCGGCTTCGCGATGGGCAGTTGACGTTGACCGAGATCGCGCCGGGGTTGGACCTGCAACGTGATGTGCTCGACGCGCTGGGTGCCCCGGTCGCGGTGGCCGATGACCTGGCGCTGATGGACAGCCGGATTTTTCGGGACCAGCCGATGCGGCTGGCTGAGGACCGGCGCAGCTTGGTCTGACCCGCTTGCGCTGAACCGGCTCAGGCCTTGCGCGCCACCCAGGCTTGTTCAGCGGGTTGGGCCGGCCGAGGGACCGACGATCCCCAAGAAACCATCAACAGCGCCAGGGCACCGCTGCCGCCGTACACGACCATCGCTGCAGCGGCCAATGCAAACAGCTGCCAGGCTGGTGCATCCACAGCGACCAACCAGCTGCCGACGGCCGCGATCAGCAGCAGCCGCAGCGTCGCGGCAATCACCGGCCCGGCCATGCGGCCAGAGCCTTGTGACGCAAAGTACAGCGTCAATCCCAGTCCGACGAAGCCGAAGGCCGGGCCCGCCCATCGAAGGCAACTGCGGCTGTACTCGAGCACCGCTTCGTCGCTGGTGAAGATGCCAGCCCACAGGTCAGGAAACAAGGCCACCACCAGCCCGACCAATGTCAATACAGAAGCCGTCAAGCCGCCTGCGGTCCAGGCGATGCGGCGCGCACGCTTCACATCGCCGGCGCCAATCGCCATGCCGACCATCGGCACCGACGCCAGGCCGATGCCAAAGGACACCGTGCCCATCAGAAACTCCAAGCGCTGCGCAATGGCGTAACCCGCCAAGGGCACCACACCCAAATGGGCGACGAAACCAGCCATCAACACCATCGTCGATACCGACTGCAGCGGCGACAGACAAGACAAAGCGCCCACCTTCAAGATGTCCCAGAACAACTGGCGGCGAATCGGTATCGCCTTGAACACCAAGCGCAGCCGACCTCGTCCACTGCGCAAGTACCAGAACAAGAAGATCGCGCCACAGCACTGAGCCAGGATTTGCCCCAAGGCCAGTCCAGGCATGCCCAGGCGCGGCACTGGGCCCAGCCCCAGCCCCAGCAAGCCACCCAGCCCGATCTGCAGCACGGCAGCAGCGACCAGCGCCAGCGAGGGCACGCGCATGTTGCCGGTACCCCGCACGATCGACGCCAAGGTGTTGAACAGCCAGACCATCACAGCGCCAGAAAACAGCACGCTCGCATAGGCCAGCGCCTCGCGAAGCACCTCGCCGCGCCCACCCAGCATCACGAACAATTTCGGGGAGAAGGTCAGCAGCACCAAGGCATACAGGCCGCCCATCACCGCACCGATGATCAGCGCATGCAGCGCCACTGCCTGGGCACGCGTCGCATCGCCGGCGCCCAGCGCCCGGCTCAACGCCGACGCCACGCTGCCTCCCATCGCGCCGGCCGACATCATGCCGGTGAGCATGGCAAACGGAAACACCAGTCCCATCGCGGCCAGTGGGGCCAGACCCAGCATGCCGATGTAGAAGGTTTCAGCCAAACCTACCAGGACGGCCATCGACGTGGCCATCACGTTCGGCGCCGCCAATCGCAACAAGGTGCGCAGGATGGGGCCGGTGAGCAGCGGATGGACTGGGGCTGTCTCGGCGCGCATTTACACCCATGCTAGGGCCGAGCCTGACAAAGTGCTGTCACTCGCGCATCAGTCGAGCACCATCAGCCGCTGCCGGCGCGGCCCCTCGCGACAATAATCCACCATGACATCGCCCACCTTGATCGTCACCCAGCGTTTCAACGACGCAGACCAGGCTTTGGCGCACGTCGCGACCATTTACGACAGCGGCATCGACTTGCTGCGCCAGCGCCTGCACGACTTCGTCGCGGGGGCCACGCCCGCCGGCCGGGTGCGGGCCTGCTACCCCTTTGTGCGGGTGCGCACCGACACGGTGGCACGCGCCGATTCGCGCCTGAGTTACGGCTTCGTCGCTGGCCCCGGCACCTACGAGACCACGCTGACACGCCCAGATCTGTTTGCCGATTACTACCGAGAACAGTTCCAGCTCTTGCTGCGCAACCACGGCGGGCCGATTGAGGTGGGCATATCACGCCAACCCATCCCGATTCACTTCTCATTCGCCCAGCACGAGCACGTTGAAGGCACGATGAGCGCCGAGCGTCGCCAGTTGATGCGCGACGTCTTCGACCTGCCTGACCTGGCGGCGATGGATGATGGCATCGCCAACGGCACCTTTGAGCCTGGCCCGCGCGAACCACATCCGCTCGCGCTGTTCACCGCGCCGCGGGTCGACTACTCGTTGCAGCGCATGCGCCACTACACCGGCACCTCGCCAGAGCATTTCCAAAACTTCGTGCTGTTCACGAACTACCAGTTCTACATCGACGAGTTCGTCCGCCTGGGCCACGAGATGATGGCCAAGCCGGCGGGTCAGGGCGGGCTGCTAGGCGACTGGCCCAAACATGCGCAAGACAGTGACGGCTACACCGCTTTCGTCGAGCCCGGCAACGTCGTCACGCGTCGCGCCGGCATGCCGGCCGATGCCGAGGATGCGTTCGGTGCGGCACTGCCACGGCTGCCGCAAATGCCGGCCTACCACCTGATCAGGCCCGACGGCAGCGGCATCACGATGGTCAACATCGGCGTCGGCCCATCCAACGCGAAGAACATCTCCGATCACATCGCCGTGCTCAGACCACATGCCTGGCTGATGCTGGGCCACTGCGCCGGCCTGCGCAACACGCAGAACCTAGGCGACTACGTGCTGGCCCACGGCTATGTGCGCGAGGACCATGTGCTGGACGAAGAGCTGCCGCTGTGGGTGCCAATTCCGCCGCTGGCCGAGGTGCAGCAGGCCCTCGAGCAAGCGGTGGCCGACGTGACGCAGCTGCAGGGCTTCGAGCTCAAGAAAATCCTGCGCACCGGCACGGTGGCCTCGACCGACAACCGCAACTGGGAGCTGCTGCCGCAGCGCGGCCCCGAGCGCCGTTTCAGCCAGAGCCGGGCGGTGGCGCTCGACATGGAAAGCGCCACCCTCGCCGCCAACGGCTTCCGCTTCCGGGTGCCTTACGGCACGCTGTTGTGCGTGTCCGACAAGCCGCTGCACGGCGAGATCAAGCTGCCCGGCATGGCCAATGCGTTCTACCGCGAGCGGGTCGACCAGCACCTGCGCATCGGCATGCGGGCGATCGAGTTGCTGCGCCGCCAGCGACTCGACCAGTTGCACAGCCGCAAGCTACGCAGTTTTGCCGAGGTGGCCTTTCAATAGGCCAGTCGATGCGGATCTGCGACAGGGGCTGCCCCAACGCGATCCAGGAAGGCGTCCACCTCTGCCCGCATCGGGATGCTCGGCTGCGCGCCGATCCTGGTGCACGCCAGCGCCGCAGCCGCACAGGCGCGACGCATCGCCTGCGGCATCGCGTCGCCCTGGCTGAGCGCCGCGACCAACACGCCACAGAATGTGTCGCCCGCAGCCGTGGTGTCGAGCGGCTCGACGGCGAAGCCCGGTTGCTGCAGCATCGCCGTGCCCGCACGCGCTAGAGCGCCCAGCGCGCCCCGTGTCACGATCACCGTCGGCACCGCGACCCGCGCCAGTCTTGCCAAAAGGTCGTCCTCTCCGGCTGTGCCCGGATCGCCTGCGAGCACGCCCAGCTCGGCCTCATTGACGATCAGCAGGTCGATATTGCCCAGCAAGTCAGGCCCCAAGGCCTGGGCTGGCGCAGCGTTGAGCACCACCTGGACACCGGCCGCACGGGCCCGACGGGCAAAAGCGGTCACCGTGGCCAGCGGCGTCTCCAACTGCAGCAGCAGGTGGCTGATCCCGTCCAGGCTCGGCAAATCCTCGGCGCGCAGCGTGGTGTTGGCGCCTGGGGCGACGATGATGGCGTTCTCGGCGTCGTCTGCGAGGCCGATGAATGCCGTGCCGGTCGGCTGGTCGGTGGATCGAACCACTTGCAGCGCGACACCGGCTTCGCGCAGCGAGGCTTCGACCGGCAAGGCATAGGCATCGTTGCCCAAGGCCAGCAGCATGCGGGTATCCGCACCCCCGGCGCGGGCACAGGCGATCGCCTGGTTCGCACCCTTGCCACCTGGGTAAGTCTGCAGCGAACGCCCCAGCACCGTCTCGCCAGGGGCCGGCACATGGTGCACCCGCACCACGAAATCGAGGTTGGCCGAGCCGGCCACCAGCAGGGTCATGAAAGATCGAAAACGTTCAACGCGACCGCACCAGGCGGACGTCGGCAAAGCACGTCGCGGTCCCTGCGCGCAAGACGGCGACGAATCAGCCCATCGGGAAAAGCCGATGCGGACCGCCTCACCGCCGTCAGCCCCCCAGCGCCTTGTACAGCGCCACCCGGTTGGCCAACTCGGCCAGCCTGACCTGCACCACCGACTGCTCGGCGGCCCACAGCGCGCGCTGCGCGTCCAGGCGCTCGAGCACGCTGGCAGCCCCTTGGCTGGCCTTGAGCTCGGTCAGCCGAGCCGTTTCGCGGGCGGCGTCGCGCTGCTCGCGTTGGGCGGCCAGCTGGTCTCGCCAGGTCGCCAAACCAACCAAGGCATCGGCAGTGTCACGGAATGCCGACTGGATCGCGCGCTCGTACTGGGCCTGAGCGATCTGCTGCGCCACCTGGGCAAGCTCAACGTTGGCCTGACGGCGGCCTGAATCGAACACCGTCAGCAGCGCATTGGCCGCGATGCTGTAGACGAAGGTGCCGCCTTGCAGCAGACCTGAGAGCTGGCTAGACGCCTGCCCAGCCTGGGCGGTGAGGCTGATCGTCGGCCAAAACGCCGCCCTGGCTGCGACGATGTTGGCCTGCGCTGCCCGCATCGTCTGCTCGGCCGCGATCACATCGGGCCGGCGCAGCAAGACCGCCGACGACAGGCCCACCGGCACCTCCGCCAACCAGGTCTCGTCGGCCAAACCTGGCCTGGCCGAGTCCAGGGACACCGGCAAGGGCTGGCCCAGCAGCAGCGAAAGCGCATGGCCGTCCTGGGCCTGCTGGCGCAGCAGCTGCGCCAGCGTGGCGCGGGCTTGAGCCGCCAAGGTCTGCTGGGCCTGCAGCTCGAGCTGCGACGCCGCACCCACCGATTCGCGCAATTGCGTCAGCGTGAGCGTCTGCTCGCGACTGGCCAACGACTGACGCGCCAGCGTCAGCAGCTCGCCATCGGCCTGCAACGCCAACCCCGCTTGCACCACGGCGGCGACCAGGCTGACCGACACCGCATGGCGGCCGGCCTCGGTCGCCAGCAGCTGGGCCCGCGCCGCATCGCTCAGGCTCGCCAGGCGGCCATAAAGATCAACCTCCCAGGCGCTGACTTGCAGCCCGGCGCTCAGGCCGTTGGTCTCCACGCCCTTGTAGTTGGGGGCACGGCCGGCATTGAGCCCGACCCCCAGCGTGGGCAGGCGGTTGGCGTCGGCCAGGCCGAGCTGGGCCTGAGCCCGCTGCACGTTGAGCAGCGCCACCCGCAGGTCGCGGTTGTTCTGCAGCGCCAGCTCAACCCACTGCATCAGGCGCGGCTCACGCACCCAGTCGCGCCAAGCCAAGTTCGGCCTGTCGGCCGCAGCGAGCGCGCCCGCGGGCAGCTGCGCAGCCACCGAGGCTTGTTGCAGCACGGCTGGCGCCGCGGACATCGGCTGCGGGCCGACGCCGGCGCAGCCCGATAAACCAACCGCCAGCGCGATCAAGGCGGGGGCGCAGCGCGCCACCCAGCGGCGTTCGAGGATTGCCTTCATGCCACGTCTCCCAACGCGGTGCCGGACGACTGAGGTACCGCATGCGGCACCGGCGAGGGCGGTCTGGGCGCCGAGATCGAGGTGGTGTGCGGGGCCACATGTGTGACCGGGAACAAGCGCCTGACGACCACGTAGAACACCGGCACGAAGAACACCGCGAGCACAGTGGCGGTGATCATCCCGCCCATCACCCCGGTACCGATCGCGCGCTGGCTGGCCGAGCCCGCACCGGTCGACAGCGCCAGCGGCAGCACACCCAGGATGAAGGCCAGCGAGGTCATGATGATCGGCCGAAAGCGCAGGTGGCAAGCGGTGAGCGTGGCCTCGATCAGGCCCAGCCCTTCAGCCTGCAAGTCCTTGGCAAACTCGATGATCAGAATCGCATTCTTGGCCGACAGCCCGATCACCGTGATCAAGCCGACCTTGAAGTAAACATCGTTGGGCATGTCGCGCAGCCAGACCCCGGACAGCGCACCCAGCACGCCCAGCGGCACCACCAGCAACACCGCCAGCGGGATCGCCCAGCTCTCGTAGAGCGCGGCCAGGCACAGGAAGACCGCGAGCATCGAGAACGCCAGCAGGATGCCTGCCTGCGCGCCCGAGAGCTTTTCCTCGCGCGAGACACCCGTCCACTCGAAGCCGAAGCCCGGCGGCAACTTGGCCGCCAAGGCCTCCATCTCCTGCATCGCCTGCCCGGTGGACAGGCCTGGCGCGGCGTCGCCGGCCAGACGCATCGCAGGGTAGCCGTTGTAGCGGGTGGTCTGCATGGGGCCGTTGATCCAGCGCGTGGTGGCAAAAGACGAAACCGGCACCAACTGACCCCGGTTGTTCGGCACCTGCAGCTTGAGCAAATCCTCGGGCAGCATGCGCGCAGTGGCGTCGGCCTGCACGATCACCCGCTGCAGCCGACCCTTGCTCGAGAAGTCGTTGACGTATGCCGAGCCCACGGCCGTGGACAACAGGTTGTTGATCGCCTCGAAACCCACGCCTTGAACGTAAGCCCGCTCGCGGTCGATGTCGAGCTGCAGCTGCGGTGCGTCCTCCAATCCGTCGGGCCGCACGCCAGCCAACAGCTTGCTCTGGCGCGCCATGCCCAGCAACTGGTTGCGCGCGGCCAGCAGCGCGTCGTGGCCATTGCCACCGCGGTCTTGCAGCCGGAAGTTGAATCCTGTGGCGGTCCCAAGCTCGGGAATCGGCGGCGGGCTCAAGGGGTAGACGAAACCGTCGCGGATGGCCATGAACGCACCGAACGCCCGGCCAGCCAGCGCCTGCGCCGACTGCTGCTTGCCGATCCGCTCGCGCCAGTCCTTCAATGGCACGAACACCAGACCCGAATTCTGACCCTGGCCCGAAAAACTAAAGCCCAGCACCGCGACCACCTGGTCGACCTCAGGTTGCTTCAAGAAGAAGCCCTCCACCTGCTTCATCACCGCGGTGGTGCGTTCGGTCGTCGCGCCGGGCGGCAATTGCACGTTGACGATCAGGTAGCCCTGGTCCTCATTGGGCAGGAAGGAGGTCGGCAGCCGGCCATACATCAAAGCCACCGCGGCGATCACCGCACCGAAAACCAGCATCCAGCGTCCAGCCCTGGGCAGCACCCTTGCCACGGTCGACTGGTAGCCCTGGGTGGTGCGCTTGAAGCCACGGTTGAACAAGCCGAAGAAGCCGCGGCGCTGCTGGTGGGCGCTGATCGGCTTCAAGAAGGTCGCGCACAGCGCCGGCGTCAGGGTCAGCGCCAGAAAAGCCGAGAACAAGATCGCCGAGACCATTGCCAGCGAGAACTGGCGGTAGATGCTGCCCACCGCGCCAGAGAAAAAGGCCATGGGCACGAACACGCTGACCAGCACCACGGTGATGCCGATCACCGCGCCAGTGATCTGGCCCATCGCTTTGCGGGTGGCCTCGCGCGGGCCCAGGCCCTCGTCGGCCATCAGGCGTTCGACGTTCTCCACCACGACGATTGCGTCGTCGACCAGGATGCCGATCGCCAGCACCATGCCGAAGAGGGTCAGCACGTTGATCGAGTAACCCAGCGCCAGCAGCATGCCGAACGTACCCAGCAGCGCGACCGGCACGACGATCGTGGGGATCAGCGTGTAGCGCAGGTTCTGCAGGAAGATCAGCATCACCACGAACACCAGCGCCACCGCCTCGGCCAAGGTCTCGACCACCTGCTTGATCGAGATTCGGACGAACTTCGAGCTGTCGTACGGCACCTTGTATTCCATGCCAGGCGGGAAATAGACCTTCAACTGCTCCATCCGCGCCTTGACGGCGTCGGCGGTAGACAGCGCGTTGCCGGAAGGCGAGAGCTGCACGCCCACGCCCGCGCTGGGCTGGCCGTTGAGCCGCGAGAAGCTGCCATAGCCTTGCCCGCCCAATTCGATACGCGCCACGTCGCGCAACCGCACCGAACTGCCGTCGGCGTTGGCGCGCAGCACGATCGCACCGAACTGCGCCACGTTGGCCATCTGACCGTTGACGACGACCGTCGCGCTCATGGTCTGACCGGCCGCGCTGGGCTGCTCACCCAGGTTACCGGCCGAGACCTGCGCGTTCTGGCTGCGGATCGCGTTGGTGACGTCCACCGGCGACAACCCGAACGCCACCAGTTTGGCCGGCTCCAGCCAGATCCGCATCGCCCGCTCGGTGCCGAAGAGCTGGGCCTGGCCGACGCCGGGAATGCGTTGCAGCTCGGGCTGGATGTAGCGCGCAGCATAGTCGCCCAGCGAAATCGGATCATCGGCCGGGTTGGTCGACGTCAGCGAGACGAAGAGCAGGAAGTTCGAGCGTGCCTTGTCGATACGAACGCCCTGCTGAACCACCGCGCTGGGCAGGCGCGGCGTGGCGCGCGACAAGCGGTTCTGCACCTCGACCTGGGCCAGGTTGACGTCGGTGCCGGTCTCGAAGGTGGCCGTGATCGTGCCCGCGCCGTTGGCCTGGGCAATCGCTTCCATGTAAATCATGCCGGGCGCGCCGTTGAGCTCTTGCTCTATGACCGACAGCACGCTGTCTTCGAGCACGCTGGCCGACGCGCCGGGGTAGTTGGCGGTGATGACGATGGACGGTGGCGCCACCGTGGGGTACTGCGCCACCGGCAGCTTGGTGATGGCCACACCGCCGAGGCCGGCGATGAACAGCGCGATCACCCAGGCGAAGATCGGGCGATCGATGAAGAATCCGGAGAGCATGCTGGTCGTCCCGGATCAGCGGCTGGCGGCGGACGATGGCGCCGCAGCCAGTGCAGTGGCCGCAGAGGCAAGGGCTGCAGCGGCACCGGCAGAAGCGGGCGCTGCTGGCGGCGCCACAGCGGGCCGCGCTGTCCAGGGCACCGGATTGACCGGCGTGCCGGGCGGCACCATCGCCAACTTCTGGAAGCCGTCGACCATCACCTTCTCACCCGCCTGCAGGCCGCCGAGCACGACCCAATCCGTTCCCTGGCTGGCGCCGACGCTGATCTTGCGCGGCACCGGCTTGTTGTCAGCGCCCACCACCAGCACGCTGTCGCCCAGCGGGCCCCGCGTGACCGATTGCTGCGGCAGCCGAATCGAGTTCTCGCTGCTGGCCTGCACCAGCCGAACTTTCACGAACAGCCCCGGCAGCAGTTCGCCCTTGGGATTGGGCACCTCGGCGCGCAAGCTGACCTGGCCGGTGGCCGCATCGACCGTCGGGTCGCTGAACAGCAGCTTGGCCGGTAGCGGATATACGCTGCCGTCATCGAGCAAGACCCGGATTTCGGCCGCAGCGCCAGCGCCGGCACGCTTGAGTTGTCCGGCATCGAAAGCCTTGCGCAGCCGCAGCGCGTCGGCTGCGGGCTGGGTGAAGTTGACATACAGCGGATGGGTCTGTTGGATCACCGCCAACTGGGTCGCATCACCTTGACCGACCAGCGCGCCTTCGGTCACCAACGCGCGGCCGATACGCCCGGCGATCGGCGCCTTGATGGCCGAGTAATCGAGGTTGATGCGGGCGGTCATCGCGGCAGCACGCGCGGTGGCCGCATCAGCCTGGGCCTGCTTGTGCGTGGTCTGCGTCAGCAACCATTCCTGCGCGCTGATCGCGCGGGCGTCGGCCAAGGGCTGGTTGCGCTGGAGTTGGGCCTGGGCCTGGGCTTGGCCAGCCTCAGCCCGCGCAACAGCCGCCTCTGCGCTGGCCAGCGCGGCCCGGAGGGCTGCATCATCGAGCTGAAACAGCGGCTGGCCTGCGCTCACCAGTGCGCCTTCCGTGAACAGCCGCTGCGACACGATGCCCGGCACCCGGGCCCGCACCTGCGCCACCCGCCAGGCCTCGAGCCGACCCGGCAAATCGGTGCTCAGCGCCACTGAACCGGGTTGCACCGTGACCACGCCGACGCTCGGCGGTGGCATGCCGCCACCGGGCGGGCCCTTGGGCGACTCAGGCTGACCACAGCCGGACAACGCCAACAGACAGGACGCAGCGAGCGAAACCCGCAGCACAGGACAAGCGATCAAAAGGGGCAGGTTCATCAGAGGGTTCAGGCAGGTGATGTCGTCAGACGGTCGGATGCGTGGCGAGCCATCCGGAGCGAATGCCCGAGATGTTGTCACATCGACCAGACCACGCGCCACGCTGGGTTGCAGCGGCCCCACAAGCCGGCCGTTTGAAGAACCGCTGGCGCCGCTCAAGCCGCCGCCGCAAGCGCCGAAGTACCGCCAAGACTCCGACCACCCGCACGTCCCCATGAACCGGGCTCCCGACCCCTCCGAACCCGCAGCCTTCATCAGCCTGGCGCCACCCGATGTGGCGGGCTGGACCGCCGCCTTTGAGCGCTGCGACATCCCGGTCCTGGCGACCACCATCGAGGCGCTGGACGGCCTGCGGGCCCACGAAGACGCGGTGGATGCCCATTCGCTGGCCGACACGCTGGCCGCCGACCCGCTGATGACGCTCAAGCTGCTGCGCCACGTCGCCGCGCTGCGCCGCGACCGCGAGCGCTCCGACCCGGAGACCGCCACCGAAGCGCTGGTGATGCTGGGGATCACGCCTTTCTTTCGCGATTTTGACCAACTCACCGCGGTCGAACAGCGCCTTGCCAGACAGCCCGTCGCCCAGGCCGGGCTGAACCGGGTGCTGCAACGCGCCCACCGCGCGGCCCGCTTCGCGCTGGGATTTGCGGTGCACCGTCAGGACCACGACGCAGCGCAGATCCACGAAGCCGCCCTGCTGCACGGCTTCGCCGAAATGCTGCTGTGGCTGCATGCGCCGTCACTGGCGCTGGCCGTGCTCAAGCGCCAGCACGAACAGCCCGGCTTGCGGTCGCGCACCGCACAGCGCGCGCTGCTACACATCGAACTCGGCGAGTTGCAACAAGCGCTGATGAACCGCTGGCGACTGCCCGAACTGCTGGTGCGTATCAGCAATGGCCGCGAGAGCCAACTGGCCCAGGTGCGCAACGTGCAACTGGCGATCCAGCTGGCCCGCCACAGTGAACAGGGCTGGGACAACCCAGCCCTGCCCGACGATGTGACGGCCATCGCCGAACTGCTCAATCTGGCTCCGGCGCCCACGCTGCACCTGCTGCACAGCCTGAGCCTGTAGCCCAGCGGGTCAGCGCTCGCCGACGTCTCGCGATCCTGCACCGACCCGGCGCAACACCTCGTCCAACACCGCCGGCTCGAACAGCATCTGCACATGCGCGACACCGTCGAGGTGGCGGTTGTCGGCACCTTCGAGCATCGCCGAACGGGCCGGCATCACCAGGTTGTCGGCGTGGCTGTAAAAACAAGTGAAGCGCGCCAGGCGCTGCGGCGTCTCGCGCGCTGCCAGCGCCGCCAGCCAGCCGCTGTCGCGTCGCATCTGGCGCGCGTTGGGGCCGACCCCGAAACGCGCGAGCCAGGTGCCATGGTGCGGCGTCGCGATCGTCACGACGCCGAGCACGCGCGCATCGGCCGCTGGGCTGTCGGCCTGCGCAGCGAGCCAGGCCCGCGCGACCAAGCCGCCCATGCTGTGACCCACCAGCAGCGGCGCCCGACCGCTTTGCCGCGTCAGGTCGAGTACCGCCGCCTCGACCGCCGGCAAGCAGCGTTCGATGCGACCGAACGCAGGCTCGAGCGTCAACGCGGTGCAAGGGACACCGAGCTGGCGCAGGCGCTGCAACCAGGGCGTCCACAGGCCGCGGTTACAGCCATATCCGTGCAGCAACAGCACGCCAATGCGGTCCGGCTGACCCAGCAAATCGGGCGTCCGGTCGGCGGCAAAGGGCTGGCGCCAGCCGAACACCTGCCAGGCGGTGATCACCTCGCTGGCCCAGGCTCGCAACAGCGAACCCGCCCCTGGCCGCGCCATGCTCGGGTCGCGACCCAGGCTGGCCAGCAGCAAGAACTCCAGCGCCAACACAGGCGCTTGCGGCGCCAGCGCCAACACCAGCCCAAACCAGTACGCGCCCAAGCCAAGACCTCGGTGCCAGCACCAAGCTCCCCAGCCACAAGCCGCCAACAGCGCGACTGCCACCCCGCACCTTTGCATCAACGCCACCATCAGCCCAGTCTCGCATGAACCACGTCGCGGGTACCGGCCAAGCTGTTCACGGCGGGACCTTGCTGCGATGCAAGCCAGCGGGGTAACCTGCAGCCATGACCTCCTTGATCGCCGACCGCATCCGGGCCCACCTGAACACGGTGACGCAGCTCCGCGAAGCACGGCATGGCGACCCCGCATTGGCCGACCGGGTGCGATCGATCAAGACCTACCAGGCCAAGCGCTTCGAAAAAAGCTATGCCGACCTGCTCGCCTCGCCGCGCTACCGGGCGGCGACCCGGTTTTTTCTTGACGAGCTGTATGGGCCTCAGGAGTTCGGCGACCGCGACAGCCAGTTCGCCCGAGTGGTGCCCGGGCTGGTGCGCTTGTTTCCGCATGAAGTGGTCGAGACCGTGGAAGCGCTCGGCCAGCTGCACGCGCTGTCCGAGGCGCTCGATGACACCGTGGCCCGCCACCTGCCGGGGCTGCCAGCGGATGCCGCCGGTTATGTACAAGCCTGGCAAGCCACGGGCCGGGCGCCGGCGCGCGAGCAGCAGATCGCACTCACGCTGACCATCGGTCGGGCGCTGGACGGCTTCACCCGCAGCCGTTGGTTGCGGTCCAGCCTGCGACTGATGCGTGTCCCGGCGCAGGCTGCCGGCCTGTCCGCGCTGCAAGGCTTTCTGGAATCCGGCTTCGCGGCTTTTGGGGCGATGCAAGGCGCCGGCGAGTTCCTGCGCCTGGTTGGCGAACGCGAGCGCGCGCTGGCCGCCGCATTGTTCGCCGCCGATGCGCAAGCGCTGGCCCAAGGTGGCGCGGCCAGTGCGGTGGTGGCACAACTTCCCTGATCGCTCAGAGGGGAGACCCGGGGAGACCTGAGGGAGACCCGGTCCCCGCGCGGGCCGGGCCGGCTGTGCTTGAATCCGGGCTTGTCCACCCCTGCGCAACCCATGACCTCGACCTTGCCGCCCAGCGCCACACTGCCCGAAGAGATCGGCGTCCAGGTGCTGGTACGGGGTTGGCTGTCCGCCAACAACATGGTGTTCCGTGGCAGCGAAACCGGCGCCACCGTCGTTGACACCGGTTACTTCAGCCACGCCGGCCAGACCCTGGCGCTGATCGAGCAAGCGCTGCGCGGCGCGACACTGACCCAGGTCGTCAACACCCATCTGCATTCCGATCATTGCGGCGCCAACGCCAGCCTGGCGCGGCGCTGGGACGGCCTGCGCATCAGCGTGCCGCTGGGCTACCGCGACCGCCTACTGCCCTGGGACGAGGTCGGTCTGGGCTACCGGGACATCAGCCAGCAGTGCGAGCCCTTCACGCCGCAGGCCTTTCTCAGCGACGGCGACACGCTCCGACTCGGCCCTCGTGACTGGGAGGTGCATGCCGCACCTGGCCACGACCCCGACGCGGTGCTGTTGTTCGAGCCGATCAGCCGGACCTTGATCAGCGGCGACGCACTGTGGGAAAGCCGGCTGGCCATCATCTTTCCCGAGTTGGTGGGCGAGCCCGGCTTCGACGCCGCAGACCAAGCCTTGGATTTGATCGAAGGCTTGCGACCGGCCTGGGTGTTACCGGGTCACGGCCAACCATTTTGCGATGTCGCTTCAGCGCTGACCGCCTCGCGCCAGCGGCTGCAGGCCTTTGTCGCAGCGCCGATCAAGCACCGCCAGCATGCGGCGCGCGCGCTGATCAGCTACCACATGCTCGAACACCGAGCCAAGCCGCGGGCGGCGCTGGTCTCCTGGATCGCCAACACCCGCGTCATGGGGCAGGCGCTGGCCTTCGAGGGCGATGCCGATCTGGCGCAAGCACTGGCCCATCAGACCATCGACCGGCTGCTCGCCGATGGCGTGCTGAGGGCCGATGGCGAGTGGGTGGCCTTGGCCTAACCCGACCGAAACGCTTGGAGCCTCAGCGCGTGGCCGGGTTCGGCCCGGCGCCATCGACCGGCGCTTCGGCCGGCGGCGAAACCCTGGGCAGTGCCACAGCCGTCGAATCGCCGGGGGCTCGAAGCAGCGGCGGTCGCTGGGTGGGCCCTCCCGGCAGATCAGCCGGCCGACCGCGGCTGGCCTCGGCCAGCATCGGCAAGACCAGCGTCAACGGTGCCGCACCATTGGTCGTCCCCAAATCGGCCTGACGCTGCGTCACCGACAGCAACCGAAGCCCGGGCTCGACCTCGCGACCCACTGCCAGCGCGCGCGCAGGCTTGCCATCGACCGAGATCAGCGCCAGCCCGCTGGCCTGGCCGGCTCGCGGCGCCACCACACCGATCAGCTTGAACCGGCTGTCTGCCGGCGCGACGGCCGCCACGGGTTGCGCCGGCGGCGTGCCCAACAAACGGCTGAGGTCACCGCCAAGGGGCGTGGCCACACTCGCCACCAGCGCTTGGCCAGGCACCGGGATCGGCTTGACCAACAGCCGCAGTCCCCAGTAAAAGGTGCTGACCGCAACAGCGGCCCAGATCAGCAGTGACAGCACGCGCAGACTCATGCGCCGATTATCATGGACTGACCTGTTCCCACGAACCTCGGCGATAGCCGCCGCACCGACGCATGAGCAACCCCCGACGGCATGCCCCAGTCACCGCCACCCACCGCGCGCGCGGTTTCACGCTGATAGAACTGATGGTGGTGCTGGTGATCATCGGCGTCCTCGCAGCGCTGATCGTGCCCAACGTGCTGGACCGCACGGATGATGCCCGCGCCACCGCAGCACGCACCGACATCAACTACCTGGTCTCAGCACTCAAGCTCTACAAGCTGGACAACCAGCGCTACCCCAGCGCCGAACAAGGCCTGGAATCGCTGGTCAAGAAACCCACTGGCGGCGCGATACCGGCCAACTGGCGGCCCTACCTTGACAAGCTGCCTGCCGACCCCTGGGGCCGGCCCTACCAGTACATATTCCCCGGCGTGAAGGGTGAGGTCGATGTCTTCTCTCTCGGCGCCGATGGTCAGGCCGGCGGTGACGGCAAGAACGCCGACATCGGCTCCTGGCAGTAACGGTCTGATCAGCGCCCACCCGCCGGCGGACGAAGCCGGCTTCTCGCTGGTCGAACTGTTGGTGGTGCTGCTGCTGATCGCGCTGGTCTCGGGGCTGGCTGGTCTGGCGCTGCGGGACGGCGGCCAAGCCGCACTGGAACGAGAGGCGCTGAGGCTGTCCGCACTGCTGGAAGCCGGCCGCGCCGAAGCCCGGGCCAGCGGTGTGCCAGTTCGATTCGAGCTGACCACCCCGGGCAGCGACCCGGCCTTTCGCTTCATCGGCCTGCCCCCCGAAAGCCTGCCAGCAGGGCATTGGCTGAACCCTGAACTGCGTGCCCGCATCGAAGGCGCCAGTGCGCTGCGACTTGGGCCCGAGCCCTTGATCGGCGCGCAGCGCATCCTGCTGACGCTGGGCGAGCGCGAACTGGCGCTCGCCACCGATGGCTTGGCGCCGTTCTCGGTCCAGGACCCGGTCCCGCGATGAAGCGGGTCAACGGGTTCACGCTGGTCGAGGTGCTGGTCGCGCTGGCGATCACCGCGATCGCGCTCGGCGCAGGGCTCAAGGCCGCCGGCGCGCTGACCGACAACGCGCAGCGGCTGGGCGATGTCACGGCCGCACAGTGGTGCGCCGACAACGCGCTGACCGGGCTGCGTCTGGCTAAGCAGTTTCCGGGCGCTGGCGAGGCCGCATTCGCGTGCCGCCAACTTGGTCGCGACTATCGCGGCCTGCTGCGGACCCAGGTCACGCCCAACCCGAACTTCCACCGCGTCGACGCGATGGTGCTCGACGGCCAGGGCGTGGTCGTGGTCAGCCTGTCGACCGTGGTCGCGCGGTACTGAGCGGCGATGGAGCAGCCCCTGAACATGGTCCACGCCACCCGTTCCTGCCCGAGGTCTGTTCGACCAGTGCCAGGCTTCACGCTGGTCGAAGTCCTGGTCGCGCTGGTGATCATGGCCGTGGTTGCCGCGATGGGTTGGCAAGGCGTCGCGAGCATGACCCGCGCACGAGAAATTGCCGCCGCCGCCAGCGAACGAACGCTGCGCCTGTCGGCGCTGATCGGGCAGTGGGAGCAGGACCTGGCCGCGACGTTCGACAGCCCGCTGGTGCCCGGCCTGAGTTTTGACGGCAGCGCGATGCGCATCGCCCGCCGCGCCGAAGGTGGGGTGCAGATCGTCGTCTGGTCGCTGCGCGAAGGCATCTGGCGGCGCTGGAGCAGCCCGCTGGTGACCCGCGTCGGCGAGTTGCAGCAGGTCTGGCAGGCGAGCCAGCAGCTGCAAGGCCAGGAGGCCGGCCAGCTCCGTCTGGCCGACGGTGTGAGCGATTGGCAAATATTTTTCTGGCGCGGTCAGGGCTGGAGCAATGCCCAATCGAGCGGCGACGTCGCCTTGGCAGCCAACTCGCAAACGGCCGCGGCGGCGGCAGCGCCTGGCAGCGCCGCCAGTGCCGCCGGTGCCACGAGTGGCGCCACCAACGGCAAGGCCCAGCGGACCTTGCTGCCCAGCGGCGTGCGCCTGCAGATCGACCTGCCCGAAGGCCGGTTGCTGCGCGATGTGATGCTGGCACCGACGCCATGAACCACCTGCGCCACAAACCGTCCCGGGGCGCCGCCTTGCTGGTGGCGATGGTCTTGCTGACCGTGGTCGCCACGCTCGCTTCGGGCATGGTCTGGCAACAGTGGAAAGCGGTACAGGTCGAGTCCGCCGAACGCAGCCGGGCCCAGTCGGGCTGGATCTTGCAGGGCGCGCTCGACTGGGCCCGGCTGATCCTGCGCGAAGACGCCCGATCCGGCCGTGCCACCAGTCTGAGCGAGCCTTGGGCCACGCCGCTGGCCGAGGCCAGACTGTCGACTTTTCTGGCCACCGACCGCGACCACAACGCCGACGAAGGCCCGGAGGCCTTTCTGGCTGGGGGCATCACCGACGCCCAGTCGCGCTACAACCTGCGCAACCTGGTGCTCGACAGCAAGCTGGTGCCCGCCCAGCAGGCGATGCTGCAGCGCCTGTGTGACAGCGCCGGCCTGCCCAGCGAAACCGCAGCGCTGCTCGCCGACGGCTTGCTGGCCGCGAGCCGATCCGGAGACAGCAACGCACCGCTGCCGCCGCAGCAACTGGCAGACCTGGCCTGGCTCGGGTTGGACGCGGCGACGATTGCCCGCCTGGGCAAGGTGGTGGTGTTGCTGCCGGTGGCCACACCGATCAATCTCAACACCGCGTCGCGCGAGGTGCTGGCCGGCGTGATCGCCGGGCTGGATTTGGGCGGCGCGGACCGTCTGGTCCAAGCCAGACAACGCCAGGCCATGCGCAACCTGGCCGACGCCACCGATGTGCTGGGCCAGGGCGTGACGCTCGAGCCGCGGGATGTCGATGTCAAGTCGGCATTTTTCGAGATCCGCGGCCGGCTGCGGATCGACCAGCGCGTGCTGACCGAGCAAACCCTGGTCGAGCGCCGCGGCGGTCTGGAGGTGGTGGCGATCCAGCACCAGCGCGCCGCTGACCTGAGCCTGTTGCCGCGCTGAGCCCGCCGCGATGTCGACCGATCGCCCGCTACCGCACAATCTCGGCACCGCTTGTCCAACAACCGGTCGAGACCGGCCGCCATCGGCCACCATCGCGCCCGTCCCTTTGCCCCTTACCGTGCCCGCCGGCCACCCGCCGCCGACCCTGCCATGTCCTTGCTCGTGATCCTGTTGCCGGCGCTGCGTGCGGTCCCCGCGGTCTCAGCGGCGGCTGAGCCTTCGGGCGCCGCCACGCTGAGCTGGCTGCTCAGCGAAGACGGCATCGCGCTGACGCGGCAAGGCGATTCGGCACCCGCGCTGTGCCCCAAAGCCGACAGCGTGGTGGCCGTGCTGCCGGCAGACGCGGTGGCATGGCACCGGCCAATCTTGCCGCGCGCACCGGCCAACCGCATGCGTGCAGCCTTGGCTGGGGTGCTGGAAGAGCAGCTGCTGGCCGATGATGACCAAGTGCATCTGGCGCTGGCACCTGAGGCGGCACCAGGCGCGCCTGGCTGGGTGGCCGCGTTGAACAAACCGGGCCTGCAAGCCCAGCTCGCCGCGCTCGCCGCTGCCGGCCTGTCGGTCGACCGGCTGGTGCCTGCGCTCGCACCCGCACTGCCGCCCGAAGGCCTGGCCGCAGGCGCGGACAGCCAAGCGCCGAGCGGCCACTTTTTCAATGCCCACGACGCATTCGGCGCCGATGTGCAGTGGTTGGCGCTGCGCGACGCCGACAGCGCGCTGTGCGTGCCCCTGACCGGTAGCCTGGCGCGAAGCCTGCAACTGCGCTGGAGCGCCCGTGGCGCCCAATTTTCGGCCACGCCGGCCGCCGCGGCAGCGGCCGAGCGCTGGCTGGGCACAGCGGTGGCCGTCAGCAGCACCGCCGAGCAGGCCTTGGCGGCCTTGCGCTCGCGCTGGAATCTGTTGCAATTCGACCTCACGCCGCAACGCCGAGGCAGCCTGGCGCTGGGCAAGCTGGCGCGACGGCTGCTGAGCCCCGCTTGGCGGCCGGTCCGGCTGGGTCTGCTGAGCTTGCTGCTGCTGCAATTGGCGGCGATCAACCTGATGGCCTGGCAGCAACAACGCGCACTGAACCAGCTGAGAGCCTCCATGGATGCGCTGCTGCGCAGCAGCCATCCGCAGGTGCGCGCGGTACTCGATGCACCGCTGCAGATGCAGCAGGAGACCGCTGCACTGCGCGCGGCAGCGGGCGTGCCAGGCCCAGACGATCTCGAGCCCATGCTCGCCGCCGCCGCCGCCGCTTGGCCGCCAGGCCAGGCGCCCGCCGCACAGCTGCGTTTTGAGCCTGGCCGGCTGAATCTGAGCGCGGCCGGCTGGCAAGCGCCACAAATCGATCAATTGCGCCAGCGGCTGCAGGCCGCCGGCTGGAGCCTGGACATGGCCGAAGGCCGGCTGCTGATCCAACGCGCCAAAACCACTCCGCTGCCATGACGTCTGCCAAAGAACCCCACCCCAGTCTGGTGGCAGCCCGCACCGCGCTGCGCGAGCTGCAGTCCCGCTGGGCTGCATTGAGCTTGCGAGACCGCCGAGGGCTGACCTTGGCCGCGGCACTGTTGGTCGGGCTGGGCGGGTGGTCGCTGGCGATCGCGCCGGCCTGGCGCAGCTTGAACAGCGCACCGGCACAGATTGCCAAGCTCGAGACCCAACAGCAGCAGATGCAGCTGCTCGCCAACGAAGCGGCGGCGCTGCGCGCGGCGTCACCGGTGAGCACCGAACAAGCCCATGCCGCGCTGACCGCCGCCACCGCGCGGCTGGGCGCGCCGGGCAAGCTCAGCCTGCAAGGCGACCGTGCTCTGCTCGCACTCAAAGCGGTCAACCCGACCCAGCTCGGCGCCTGGCTGGCCGAAGCCCGCGCCGGCGCAAGAGCCCGGGTGGTTGAAGCCAGCATGACCCAAACCAGCCCCGGCCTGTACGACGGCAGCCTGACGCTGGCACTGGGAGCCGGTCGGTGAGCCTGCCGAGAAATAGCACGTCCGAAGCAGGACGCTGGCAACGCACCCAACGCATCGGCCGGCGCTGGGGCCTCTGGGGCGCCTTGCTGGGCGCCATCGGCGGACTGGTTTTCAATGCACCGGCGCAGTGGCTGGCCGAAGCGCTGCGCCAGGCCAGTGGCGAGCGGCTGCTGCTGGCGCAAGCGCGCGGCAGTCTGTGGGACGGCAGCGCGGTGCTGGTGCTCACCGGTGGGACGGGCAGCCACGATGCCTCGGTCTTGCCAGGCCGGCTGGCCTGGCAGCTGCGGCCCGATGGGTTCGGGCTGGCGTTCACTGCGCGGCAAGACTGTTGCGTCGAGGCCGGCCTGCAACTGCTGTGGCAGCCCGGCTGGCGCGGCTACACGCTCAAGCTCAAGCCCTTGGCGCCGGCCGGGTCGGCGGATGCCCAGCCAGTGATCGGCCGTTGGCCCGCGGCTTGGCTGAGCGGCCTGGGAACGCCCTGGAACACGCTGCAGCTGGGCGGACTGCTGCAATTGGCCGGCCCCGGCCTCAGTCTGCAATCGGCGCAAGGCCAGTGGCGGCTCGAAGGCACGATCGCGCTCGAGTTGCAAGCCGTGTCGTCCAGGCTGTCGTCGCTGGCCAGCCTCGGCAGCTACCGCCTCAGCCTGCAAGGTCGCCCCCAAGACGGCGGTGCCAACCAGCTGCAGCTCGAAACCTTGGAAGGCGCGCTGCGCCTGAGCGGCAGTGGCCAGTGGACCGGCAACGGGCTGCGATTTCGGGGCCAGGCCCAGGCGGCCGAAGGTCTGGACGCGGCACTGTCCAACCTGCTCAACATCATCGGTCGGCGTCAAGGCGCGCTGTCCGTCATTTCGATCGGATGACTCCCATGAAGACCTCGCGACCCCCGCGCAGCGCAGACCGACCGCAGACCCGCCGGCCGATCCGCAGCCTGGCCTTGCTGAGCGCCGCGCTGACGCTGCCACTGTGGCCCGCCACCGCCCAGGACGCGGCGCCTGCCAGCAGCGCCGCGGTACGCCGCAATGCGCTGAAAGCCAGCACGCCGGTGACGCTGAACTTCGTCAACGCCGACGTCGAAGCCGTCAGCCGCGCCTTTGCGCTGATGATCGATCGACAGATCCTGGTCGACCCGCGCGTCAAGGGCGTGATCACCGTCTACAGCGAACAGCCCCTGCCGGTGCGCGAGGCCTACCTGCAATACCTTGCGGCCTTGCGCGGCCTGGGTTTTGCCATCGTCGACAACGCCGGCCTGCTCAAGGTGGTGCCAGAGGCCGACGCCAAGCTGCAGGCTGGCACGGTGTCGGTCGGGCCAGTCAACCAACGCGGCGACCAGGTCATCACCCAGATCTTCCGCCTGACCCACGAAAATCCGAACAACCTGGTCGCGGTGCTGCGCCCGCTGATCAGCCCGAACAACACGATCAATGCCAACCCTGGCAACTCGACGCTGGTGATCACCGACTACGCCGACAACCTGTCGCGCATCGCCAAGATCATCGCCGCGCTCGACCTGCCGGCGGCCACCGACGTCGAGGTGATTCCGCTGCAACACGCGATCGCGGCCGACCTCGCGGCGATGGTGCAAAAACTCGGCGACGCCAACGCCGCGACAGCCCCCGGCGCACCGAACACCGGCGTGTCGGTGCTGGCCGATTCGCGCAGCAATGCGCTGATCATCCGCGCGGCCAACCCGGCCAGGCTGGCCGGCATCCGCGCGCTGATTGAGCGCCTGGACCGGCCCGGCCTGAGCGGGCCAGCAGGCACGATCCATGTGGTTTACCTGAAGAACGCCGATGCCGCCAAATTGGCGGCGGTGCTGCGGGCGGCTTTTGGCGGCGGCGCGACCAGTCCTGGCGCCAGCAGCAGCGCGGCTGCCCCCACCGCCAGCCCCAGCCCCAGCCCCAGCCCCAACGCGGCAGGCGTGGCCACGACGCCCAACGCACCCTCGGCCCAACCCAGCACCGGCGGCTTCATCCAGGCCGACGCGGCGACCAATTCGCTGGTGATCACGGCCGCCGAGCCGCTGTACCGGCAGATACGCGGCGTGATCGACCAACTCGACGGCCGCCGGGCCCAGGTCTTTGTCGAGTCGATGATCGTCGAGATGGACGCCAGCAAGGCTGCGGAGCTCGGTTTCCAGTGGCAAGGCCTGCTCGGCAACAAAGGCGACCGCTTCGGGCTGGCCGCCGGCACCAACTTCGGTGCCAGTGGCAACAACATCCTGACCTTGTCGCAGTTGGGCAACGGCAGCACCGGCCTGTCCCCCAGCGCAGCGACCAACGGCCTGAACGTCGGCCTGCTGCAAAAAGTCAATGGCGTCTACACACTGGGGGCGCTGGCGCGATTCCTTGAAACCGTCTCGGGCACCAACATCCTGTCCACGCCCAACCTGGTCGCGCTGGACAACGAGGAAGCCAAGATCGTCGTTGGCCAGAACGTCCCTTTCGTCACGGGCAGCTTCACCAATACGGGGACCAGTGGCAGCACGGTCAACCCGTTCCAAACGGTCGAGCGCAAAGACGTAGGCTTGACGCTGAAGATCAAGCCGCAAATCGGCGAGGGCGGCGTGGTGCGGATGACGGTGTTCCAAGAGAACTCCAGCGTGGTCGCCAATTCGACCAGCAACGCCAACGGGCCAACCACCAACAAGAGTTCGGTCGAGACCACCATCGTCGCCGACGACGGCCAGATCATGGTGTTGGGCGGGCAGATGAAAGACCAGTACGACGGCGGGCAGGACAAGGTGCCACTGCTGGGTGATCTGCCAGGGGTCGGCAACCTGTTCCGCAGCGAGAGCCGCAAACGCAGCAAGTCGGTGCTGCTGGTGTTCCTGCGCCCGGTCGTGCTGCGCGACGCGCAGACCGCGCAGTCGCTCACGCTCGATCGCTACGAGGCGATCCGCGCCGAGCAGCAAGGCGCGCAGCCAGCCCCCAGCCAGGTGATGCCGATCAATGCCGGGCCGGTGCTGCCCCCCGCCAAGGCCGACAAGCCGGGCGCTGCGCCCAGCCCGGCGCCGACGCGTTGAACCGGCTCGGTGCGGCATGAAACACCCCCTGCCCTACGGCTTTGCCAAAGCCCAGCAATTGCTGCTCGAGGACGATGGCCGTGAGCGCGTGCTCTGGGCCACCGACCACACGGCCCCCAGTGCGCTGAGTGAGGTGCTGCGCCTGCATGCGGTGAGCCGGGTCGAGCGCGAAGACTCGGCGGTGCTGATCGAGCGCATCGCCCGCGTCTACGCCAGCGGCGAATCGAGCGCAGCCACCGTGGTCGGCGAGGTCGAGAGCGAAGTCGACCTCTCAAGGCTGCTGCAAGACCTGCCGGCGGTCGAGGATTTGCTCGAAGCGGCCAACGACGCACCGATCATCCGCATGCTCAACGCGCTGCTGACCCAAGCGGCCAAGGACGGCGCGTCTGACATCCACATCGAACCTTACGAGCGCAGCAGCGCGGTGCGCTTCCGGGTCGACGGCACGTTGCGCGAGGTGGTGCAGCCCAACCGCGCGCTGCACGCTGCGCTGATATCGCGCCTGAAGATCATGGCCGAGCTTGACATTGCCGAAAGACGCCTGCCGCAAGACGGCCGCATCAGCCTGCGTATCGGCGGGCGGGCGATTGATGTTCGCGTCTCCACGCTGCCCTCGGCGCATGGCGAGCGCGCGGTGCTGCGCCTGCTCGACAAGACCGAGTCCAAGTTCACGCTCGAAGCGCTGGGCATGAGCGGCGAGGTGTTGAGTTCGTTCAACCGGCTGGTGCACCAACCCCACGGCATCGTGCTGGTGACCGGGCCGACCGGCTCGGGCAAGACCACCACGCTGTACGCCTCACTGGGCCGCATCGACACCCACAGCACCAATGTGCTGACGGTCGAAGACCCGATCGAGTACGAGCTTGAGGGCATTGGCCAGACCCAGGTCAATGCCAAGATTGACCTGACCTTTGGCAAGGCTTTGCGCGCAATCCTGCGCCAGGACCCGGACGTGATCATGATCGGCGAAATCCGCGACTTCGAAACCGCGCAGATCGCGATCCAGGCCTCGCTGACCGGCCACCTGGTGCTCGCCACCTTGCACACCAACGACGCGCCGAGCGCCATCACCCGCTTGATCGACATGGGCGTCGAGCCCTATCTGCTGAGCAGCAGCCTGCTCGGCGCACAAGCCCAGCGCCTGGTGCGCAAGCTCTGCCCGGCCTGCAAGCGGGTCGACGACCAGGGCCGCTGGCACCCGGTGGGTTGCGCCGCCTGCGGGCAGACTGGCTACAAAGGCCGCACCGGGGTCTACGAGTTGATGGTGGTCGACGATGCGCTGCGCGCGCTGATCCACGGTCGCGCCGCCGAGAGCGAGTTGCTGGCTGCAGCCAAGACCGGCGGCTTCGTGCCGATGCGCGACGACGGTGCGCGCCTGGTCGACGAGGGCGTGACCTCGCTCGAAGAAGTGCTGCGCGTCACACGCGACTAAAAGCGCCAACCGCCGATGCCCGCCTACACCTTCGATGCGCTCGATGCGCAAGGCAAGCCCCGCACCGGCGTGCTCGAAGCCGAAAACGCCAAGGCCGCCCGCTCGCAGTTGCGCGCCCAGGGCCTGGTGCCGCTGGGGGTGCAAGCGCTGGCAGCCAGCGTGCAAAGTGCCGGCGCCTCACGCTGGTCGCGACGGGTGTTTGGCAGCACCGCGCTGGCGGTGTGGACGCGCCAGCTCGCCGGCTTGGTGGGCGCCGGGCTGCCGCTAGAGCGCGCACTGACCGCCCTGTCCGACGAAGCCGACTCGCCGGCCCAGCGCGACCTCGTCGCCCACCTGCGCGCCGAGGTCAACGCCGGCGCACCATTTGCCCGGGCGCTGGCCAGTGCGCCGCGCGAGTTCGACGATGTCTACCGCGCGGTCGTCGCAGCCGGCGAGCAGAGCGGCGCGCTGGGCGCCGTGCTGGAGCGCCTGGCCGACGATCTCGAAGAACGCCAGGCGCTGCGCGCCAAGCTGCTGGGTGCGGCGCTTTATCCGGCCATCGTCTCGCTGATCGCCTTTGTGATCGTGATTTTTCTGGTCACTTATGTGGTGCCGCAGGTCGCCAGTGTGTTCACCAGCAATCAGCGGGCATTGCCCTGGCTGACGACCGCGATGCTGGGCCTGAGCGCTTTCGTCAGGCAATGGGGTTGGGGGGTGCTGCTGGCCGCTGCAGGCGGTGGTGTGGTGCTGACCATGGCGCTGAAGAAAGAGCCGTTCCGCCAGCGCTTCGATGCCGCCTGGCTCGGCTTGCCGCTGGTCGGCCGGGTCGCGCGGGGCTACAACGCGGCGCGCTTCGCCAGCACGCTGGCGATGCTGGCCAATGCCGGCGTGCCCATCCTGAAGGCGCTGCAGGCCGCGGCAGAGACCTTGGCCAACCGCGCGCTGCGCGCCGATGCGCTCGAAGCCTTGGTGCAAGTCCGCGAGGGCGCGCCGCTGGCATCGGCATTGGCGGCAAAGAAAAGATTTCCGGCCCTGCTGGCGATGTTCGCGCGCTTGGGCGAGCAGACCGGCCAATTGCCGCAAATGCTCGACCGTGCCGCGCGCCAACTCAGCGGCGAGGTCCAGCGCCGGGCGATGGCGCTGGCGACGATTCTTGAGCCACTGCTGATCGTCGCGATGGGCGCGGTCGTGATGCTGATCGTGCTGGCGGTGCTGCTGCCGATCATCCAGCTCAACACCTGGGTCAAGTAGCAGATCGAGCTGGCATCGGGCCGGATGCCTTCGCTGGCAAACCGATCCCATCAAATTTTCTGATTTTTTGCTACCAAATATGCTGTGTTTATGCTACTTTCGGTAGCAACCATGCAAGCTGCTCAAAAAATCTCAGTCTCCCTCGATCCGTCCATCCTCGGTTTCATCGACCGTTACGCAGCGACGCATTCGGCCAAAGGGCGATCGGCTGTCGTTGCCAAGGCCTTGCAGTTGCTGCAGCGTGTCGAACAAGAAAGCGCGCTCGCAACGGCTTACGCCCAGAGCGTCGAGCACGACCAGCAGATTGACACAGCCTTCGCCGGCACGGTCAACGACGGCTTGGTCTCGGCTGACGCCGCCTTGGCAGCCCGCGATGAAGCGTGGTGATGTGGTCTATGCAAATCTGGACCCAACCTTGGGTTCAGAAACTCAAAAGACCCGTCCTGTGCTGATCGTCAGCAACGATTCGGCCAACCGCGCGGCGGCGCTGGTCACGGTGCTGCCGCTCACATCCAATGTCTCGAGAGTCTTTCCATTCGAGGTCAAACTGCTGGCATCGGACACCGGCTTGCCCAAGGACAGCAAAGCCATGGCGCAACAAGTCCGCAGCCTGGACAAGCGGCGCCTGGCCAAGACCGTGTCAGGCCACGTGCCAGCGGCGCTGATGACCGCGGTCGACGCCGCCTTGCGGCTGCATCTGGGCTTGTGATCTGAACAAATAGGTCAGACCGCGCTCGCGCTGCAAGTCCTGCATGATGTTGAGCACCTGGGCCTGCACCGAGACGTCCAACGCCGAGGTCGGCTCGTCGCAGACCAGGAACTCGGGCTCGGTGGCGAGCGCACGGGCCATCGAGATGCGTTGGCGCTGGTCGCCCGAGAACCGTTGCGGGAACTTCTCCATGTCGGCCTGGAACAGGCGTCGTGAGGACGAAGGCAAGCATGCGCGAAGGCCAAGTGTTCAGCCCGGCACGACGCGCCATCGCTGCGCAGGCTCGGGTCAGACCGTGAACTCTCAGCCGGTGTGGCCGGCTTTCTCTCAAGCAAATGTGGCTTTGCCACTTTGCTTGATCCCCACGGGGGGCGGCCGGCTTCGGCCGGCCTTGGGGCGCTCAAAAGCCGAAAAGACCGTCGAGGCGACGCGCTCGCCGCGCTGAAAACGCAAAAAGCGCTCTGTCGAGCGCTTCTGCAGACCAGCCCGGGCAACGCCCGGGCGCATCACATCACTTCTTGCCAACTTCCCCTGCAGCAGGCATGTCGCCCTTCTTCATCGCGTCCTTGGTTTCGGCCTTGACCTCGGCCTTGGACTTGGTCGACTTGACCTTGGGCTCGGTGACCTTCTCACCGGCATCGATCGCATGGGCCTTGTTGGCGGAGGCCGCTTCACTCTTGACATCAGCACGATGCTTGGTCGACTTGGCCTTGGGCTCCTTGACGATTTCGCCGGAAGGAATCGCATGCGCCTTGTTGGCCGACGCCGCCTCTGATTTGACCTCGGCTCGGGTGGCTTGGGCAAAGGCCGACGCACTGAGTTGCGTCAGCACGACAGCGGCAATGAAGACAAGTTTGTTCATGGTTCAACTCCCTGGGTTTTTGGTGGACCGATCAGCGAACGCTGATCGATTCAGTCAGATTTTGCGACCTGACCCTGGCTAAACGCCCTGCGCAACCCTCGAGTTGACCCCTGCAGCGCCATGCTTTCGTGCAAACTGCTCCAACTTGATCAAACACAAAAAAGCCGCCCGAAGGCGGCTTTTGGACTGAAGCGAAAGACCGAGAACTGGTTGCCCGATCTCAGCCCTGTCGCGATCAGAAGCTGTGGCGAACGCCGACGCCGTAGCCGGTCGACTTGAAGCCGCCAACCGCCAGCTCGGCAGCCGTAGCGGCCAGACCGCCACCAACGGTCGCAGCGCCGCCAGGTGCAGCAGCCGTACCCGACTTGTTGTCGACTTGACCGACTTGGGCGTACAGCGCGGTGCGCTTGGACAGGTTGTGGATGTACTCGGCAGCCACCAATGTGGAGTCCTTGTTCTGGGACGCCACCGAGCCAGAGGCGTCGCCGCGAACGTAGCTGGCCTTGATCTCGCCGGCACCGACAGGGATCGACAGGCTCAATTGAGTCGTGGTGTACTTCAGGGCGCCATACTTATGCTGGTCCCACAGGCCCAGAACCTTGACCACGCCGAAGTTGTACGAACCGCCGATGTTGGTGACCGTGAAGTCAGGCGCGGACGGGTTCGCAGCGTTGGCAGCGGTCTTGGTCTTCGCCATGCCGATCGCGACGTTGATCGGGCCTTCAGCGTAACCAATCACGCCAGCAGTCATGCCGTTGCCAGCAGTCTTGACAGTGCCGCCGTCGTTGGCGCCAACTTCAGCCGCTGAGAACTGGACCGAACCGTACAGGCCGCCCAGGCCGCCCGGCAGGAAGTAGGCCACCATGTTGTTGGCGCGCACCACCGTGCCAGCACCGGAACCCATGGTCGCAGCAGCGCTGGCGTACAGGTTCAGCGAGTTGCCCATGCCGTTGGCACCGTAGACGTCAAAAGTGGCGTCCAGAATAAACGGGCTGGTGTAGTCGCGGCCGAGGCGGATTTCGCCGAAGGCGCCGCTCAGGCTGACGGTCGAACGACGCTGGAAGTCCAGGCCACCGTTGGCGTTGCCGCCCAGGCCGACGCTGTTGTCCATGCCGCCTTCGAGCCAGAAGCTGGCGCTCAGGCCGCCACCGAGGTCTTCCGTACCGCGGAAGCCCAGACGGTTGCTGTTCATCTGGTTGCTGTCCATGCGGGTTTGCGAGTTCGAGCCGTTTTTCCACGAGTTGACGCTCAGGTCAACGACACCGAACACGGTGACCGAAGACTGGGCCGACGCGGCACCAGCGAAAGCGCTGAGCACGGCAAATGCGACGAGTGACTTTTTCATTTGGTAATTCTCCTAGGTTGAACAAGAGGTCCCGATCCCGAAGGAAACCCTCTCACCGGGAGCGGTGGGGGCCAGTCAGGCCAACATCCTCATCGGAAGTTGAGCGTATTGCACCAGAGTGGGCGCCAATCGCAAAGCATAAAGCCCTGAAAGCGTGCCAGCTGTTGCCTTGTTACAACGCAAACGTCGCAAACCGCGCTGGGCTATGCTCTCCGGATGCCGATCCTGGACGAGGTGACCCTCGACAATGTCATCAGCAGCGCCGACCAAGCGCTGCGCACACTCACCCGCAGCGCCCATGCGGCGCGGCCGATGCCGCTGCCGATCCAAGGCGGCCCGGCCTTGGATCCGGCGCAACGCAAACTCTCGGGCGCGCTGATGCGGGTCAACCATGTCGGCGAGGTCTGCGCCCAAGCCCTGTACGCAGCCCAGGCCTTGACAGCCCGAACGCCCGAGTTGCGTGCCCAGATGCTGGCCGCAGGCCGCGAAGAGACCGACCACCTGGCGTGGACAGAGCGCCGGCTGGCCGATCTGGGCGACCGGCCCAGCCACCTCAACCCGCTGTGGTACGCCGGGGCGTTCGCCATCGGTCTGGCCGCTGGGCGGGCCGGCGACCGCGTCAGCCTGGGTTTTGTCGTGGAAACCGAGCAGCAAGTCGAAGCTCATTTGGCCAGCCACTTGCAACGCCTGCCGGAACAAGACCTGGCGTCGCGCGCGGTGGTCGCGCAGATGAAGGCCGACGAAGCCCGACATGCCGAGCAAGCCTTGCAGGCCGGCGCCAGCCCGGTACCCGCGCCGGTGCGGTGGTTGATGCGGGCGGCGGCAGGGCTGATGACGCGGGTTGCCCACGTCGTCTGACCGGTTCAGCCTTCGATGATCTCGTGGCTGGTGCTGATCTCGGCAGTCTTGCCCAGCATGATCGTCGCCGAGCAATATTTCTCATGCGACATCGCGATCGCTCGGGCCACCGCAGCCTCGGCCAGCTTGCGGCCGGTGACGGTGAAATGCAGATTGATGCGCGTGAAAACCTTGGGATCGGTCGCGGCACGGTCGGCCTCGACCTTGAGCTCGCAGCCCGTCACGTCGTGGCGGCCGCGCTTGAGGATCAGCACCACGTCATAAGCGGTGCAGGCGCCGGCGCCTGCCAGCAAGGTTTCCATCGGCCTGGGCGCCAGGTTGCGACCGCCGCCGTCGGGCGCGCCATCCATCGTCAACAGGTGGCCGCTGCCGGTCTCGGCCACAAAACCCATGCCGCTGCCGGGTACCCAATGAATCTTGCATTCCATGGTCTGGCTCTTTCAGGCGCTGCCGCTGGTAGGAGTTCGGACATTTCGTGCGGACCGCACCGAAGCCGTGCATCCGCGCCCCAGGCTCTGGAGCGCGCTCCCTAGACCTGAGGCCGCCATCATATTGCAGCGCAGCAATCAAGCGGCTAAACTCTCTCCATGGGTTGGTGGCGTGGATGTCCTGCCGCTGACCTGGCAAGTTGTCTCCTCCACCTCCTTGATTGGTGGATTCAGCCCGGGGTGGAAACCCTGGGCTTTTTTTTGGCCGGTCCTCCTGCCAGCCCTGCCGCTAGCCCGCGGCTATCATGCTGCGCCGCACAAGATCAGGAAGCCCAGGAGACCGCTGCCCATGGCCCGCGCCAAGACCCTTCCCGTGTCCCACCCCGATTACCTGAAGAAGATCCTCACGGCGAAGGTCTACGATGTGGCGATCGAATCCGCGCTCGAGCCCGCGCGCAGCCTGTCGCGACGCATCGGCAACCCGGTGTTGCTGAAGCGGGAAGACCAGCAACCGGTGTTCAGCTTCAAGCTGCGCGGCGCTTACAACAAGATGGTGCATCTGGCGCCGGAGCAGTTGGCCCAGGGCGTGATCTGCGCGTCTGCAGGCAACCATGCCCAGGGCGTGGCACTGTCGGCGAAGAAACTGGGCTGCCGCGCGCTGATCGTGATGCCGGTGACCACGCCGAAGCTCAAGATCGACGCGGTGTTGGCCTTGGGCGGCGAGGTGGTGCTGCACGGCGACAGCTTCTCCGACGCCTACGACCACGCTCTCGGCTTGCAGCGCGACCAGGGGTTGACCTTCGTCCACCCCTTCGACGATCCTGACGTGATCGCCGGCCAGGGCACGATCGCAATGGAGATCCTGCGCCAGCATCAGGGGCCGATCACGGCAATCTTTGTCGCGATCGGCGGCGGCGGGCTGATTTCGGGCGTGGCTTCGTACATCAAGGCCGTGCGGCCCGAGATCCTGGTGATCGGCGTGCAGACCCGCGACTCGGACGCGATGCTGCGCTCGGTGCAGGCCGGCCACCGCGTCACGCTCGCCGATGTCGGTTTGTTCTCGGACGGCACGGCGGTCAAGCTTGTCGGCGAGGAGACTTTCCGGCTGACCCGCGAACTGGTCGACGACTTCGTCGTCGTCGACACCGACGAGGTCTGCGCGGCGATCAAGGATGTGTTTCAGGACACCCGCAGCATCCTCGAGCCAGCCGGCGCGATGGGCGTTGCCGCGGTCAAGCAATATGCCGCGCGCCACAAGCTCAAGGGCAAAACACTGGTGGCGATCACCTGTGGCGCCAACATGAACTTCGACCGACTGCGCTTTGTCGCTGAACGGGCGGAATTCGGTGAACAACGCGAAGCGCTGTTCGCGGTGACGATCCCCGAGGAGCGCGGCTCATTCAAGCGCTTTTGCGAGTTGCTGGGGCCGCGCTCGGTTACTGAGTTCAACTACCGCATCTCCGACGCTCACCTGGCGCATGTCTTCGTTGGCGTGACGATCGCCAAACGCGACGATGCTGAGAAGATCGCTCGCAACTTTGCGCGTCAAGGGTTCGCCACCGTGGACCTCACCGATGACGAACTTGCCAAGGAGCATGTGCGGCACATGGTCGGCGGCCGGGTCGGCGGCGCCTCGGGGCTGGCGGCCGACGAGCGCTTGTTCCGCTTCGTCTTTCCTGAGCGGCCGGGTGCGCTGATGAAATTCCTGTCGAGCCTGCACCCGGACTGGAACATCAGCCTGTTCCACTACCGCAACCAGGGCGCAGACCACGGCCGCATCTTGGTGGGTATTCAGGTGCCTGCGGGTGACGCGTCCGCCTTCGACGCGTTCCGCGAGGCGCTGGCCTATCCTTGTGTCGAGGAAACCGACAACCCGGTCTACCAGTTGTTCCTGCGCTGAATCAGGCCGAGAAGCTCGAGCCGCAGCCGCAAGTGGTGGTGGCGTTCGGATTCTTGATCACGAATTGCGCGCCCTGGAGATCTTCCTTGTAGTCGATCTCGGCACCCCCCAGGTATTGCAAGCTCATCGCGTCGATCAACAGCGTGACGCCGTTCTTGCTCATCTGGGTGTCGTCTTCGTTGACAACTTCGTCAAAGGTGAAGCCGTACTGGAATCCAGAACAGCCGCCGCCCTGAACGAAGACACGCAGTTTCAGATCGGGATTGCCTTCTTCGGCCACCAGGTCAGCGACCTTGGCGGCAGCGCTGTCAGTGAAGACCAGCGGCGGTGGCATGTCGAGCGTGTCAAGGTCGATGTTTTCAGCAACTGCGTTCATAGCTTCTCCAGCGAAGAGGTCGGCACAGCCTCAGGCGGCCAACGATTGAATATCCGTGATGCGCGGGTTGAGCGACGAAGAAAACGACGCCCACAATCCCGCGTTTGCCCCCCATGGTCCCACGGGAAGGCTTGACCTTGCAACAGGCCGGGTCATCGGCGTCGCATCAAACACAAAGGCCGCTTGAGAAAGCGGCCTTTGCGGTGACCCGAGAGCCAAGCGCCAGCACCTGGGTGCCGACGTGTTGCGCGATCAGCGCTTGCTGAACTGCTTGCGACGACGCGCGCCGTGCAGGCCAACCTTCTTGCGTTCGACTTCACGCGCGTCGCGTGTGACGAAACCGGCGCGGCTCAGGTCAGGCTTGAGCGTCGCGTCGTAGTCAATCAGCGCACGCGTGATGCCGTGACGCACCGCGCCGGCTTGGCCCGATTCGCCGCCGCCACGCACGTTGATCTTGATGTCGAAAGACATCTCGTTGTTCGTCAGCATCAGCGGCTGCTTGACGATCATGATCGAGGTCTGACGGCCGAAATAATCGGACACCGTCTTGCCGTTGACCATGATCAGGCCTTCGCCGCGCTTCATGAAGACACGGGCCACCGACGATTTGCGGCGGCCGGTGCCGTAGTTCCAATTACCGATCATCACCGCTCCTTAGTTTTCCAGCGCTGCAATTTCGAGCACTTTTGGCTGCTGGGCGGTGTGCGGGTGTACATCACCGGCATACACCTTCAGCTTCTTGATCATCGCGTAGCCCAGCGGGCCTTTGGGCAACATACCTTTGACCGCCTTCTCGATCGCGCGGCCGGGGTGCTTGGCCTGCATATCTTTGAAGCTCGTGGCATGGATGCCGCCCGGGTGGCCCGAATGGCGGTAATAGATCTTGTCTTCGGACTTGTTGCCCGTGACACGGATCTTGTCGGCGTTGACGATGATGATGAAATCACCGGTATCGACGTGAGGCGTGTAAATGGCTTTGTGCTTGCCGCGCAAACGGAGTGCCACTTCGCTGGCGACACGTCCGAGCACCTTGTTGGTGGCATCAAGCACAAACCACTCGTGCGTCACCTCGGCCGGCTTGGCGCTGAAGGTCTTCATGAGGGTCTTTCGGGGTTGGGCCGGCACCCGACATGGGCACCGTACCGCTGACAGCTCTTCGGTGCTTGAAGCCTCCACCTCGGAACCGCTTATCAGGGCGACCTCTCGGTTTTCGTGCAACCAGCTTCTCAGATCTTGCGCCTCGCCACCCAAGTGTCGCGACCTCAAAACCCAATGCACCACCCCGCCATCATTGGGGAGAGCCGGCGATTGTAGCCGCAAGCCAAGAAGCAGGCAGCTGCTGACCCAGGCCCCGACCGATGGGCAAGCGCAAGTCGAATCGGTGATCGACATGATATAAGGGTTTTTACTTAGTCATCAAGCAGAACCCATGACCCTCGAATCCAAAACCTCTGTGCCGACTGGCAGCGGGGCGGCTGTGGTCGAGCGTACGGGGACGACGCCATGGGTGCCGATCCGGTCATTGAAACCGCCTCACCGGGATCGCATCCTCATCCACTTGACAGCCCTGCCCGAACGCGACCGCTACCTGCGTTTCGGCTACACAGCGGGCGACGAACAGATCGGCCGCTATGTGCAAGGCCTGAATTTCGACCGCGACGAAGTCTTCGGCGTGTTCAACCGGCGGCTGGACCTGATTGCGATGGCTCACCTGGCCTTCCCGGACGCCGGCACGCCCCATCCGAAGGCCGCCGAGTTTGGCGTCTCGGTCTCAACGCAGGCCCGAGGCCGAGGCTATGGCGCCTGCTTGTTCGGGCACGCGATGTTGCATGCCCGCAACCGCGGCTTCGACAGTTTGTTCATCCACGCACTGAGCGAAAACCGCGTGATGCTTCGGATCGTCCGCCAAGCCGGCGCCATCGTGGACCGCGCCGGCAGTGAGACCGATGCCTACCTCAAGCTACCGCACGACACGCTGGCCTCGAGGCTGGAACAATGGATTGGCGACGGCGCCGCCGAAATCGATTACCGACTCAAGCAGCAGGCGCGAGTGGTCAGCGGCGAACTCGACATGGTGGCAGATCCCAAGCCGGAGATCGGCCAGACCCCCGGCAGGACGGCCCAGGACTGATGAACAACTGAGCAATCCGCCTGCTATCGTGGCTGATGACCATTCGACAGACCGGCCCATCGACCTCGTCGTCCCCACCGTCCCCACCGTCCACTTCGACCCCTTCGTCCTCTTTGAACCCACCGAACCCTTCGCAACCGACGCTGGACGAGGTCGGCGCTTGACTTCCGCCCACCCGTTCACGCGCTTGACGCCGCAAGCCGTGCTCGATGCGCTCGACGAGGTGGGTCTGCGCGGCGACGGCCGGCTGCTGCAGCTCAACAGTTACGAAAACCGGGTCTTCCAGGTGCTGCTCGAGGACGGCGGCGCGGTGGTGGCCAAGTTCTATCGACCGGGCCGCTGGCGCGATGCGCAGATCGAGGAGGAACATGGCTTCGGCGCCGAACTGGCCGCGGCCGAGGTACCGGTGGTGCCACCGCTGCGGCTGCCATCAGGCCAGACCCTGGCCCACGCGTGGATCGAAGGCGAGCCTTTCCGGCTGGCGGCATACCCGCGCCGATCCGGCCATGGCCCAGAGCTGGACCAGCCCGAAACGCTGCGCTGGCTGGGCCGATTCATCGGCAGGCTGCATGCGGTGGGCGAGCAGCGAGTGTTTGAGCAGCGCAGAACGCTCGACGCCGCGACATTCGGCCACGCTGCGCTGGCCAGGCTGCTGGATTGGGACCAGATCCCGCTAGCCCAGCTCGGCCCATGGCGCGAGAGCTGCGAGCAGGCATTGGCTGCGGTCGATCAGGCACTGGCCGCGGTGCCGACCCGGCTGCTGCGGCTGCACGGCGATTGCCACCCCGGCAACATCCTGTGGCGCGACGATGGCCAGGGTCCGCACATCGTTGACCTCGACGACGCGGTGATGGGCCCGGCGATCCAGGACTTGTGGATGCTGCTGTCGGGCAGCCCGGACGCGATGCGCAGCCAGATGGCCACGGTGCTGCAAGGCTACCGACAGTTCCGCGATTTCGATCAACGGGAACTCGCACTGATCGAGCCGCTGAGAACGCTTCGAATGGTCCACCACAGCGCCTGGCTGGCCGAGCGCTGGAGCGACCCGGCGTTCCCGGCGGCGTTCCCGTGGTTCGGCGATCCTGGCTACTGGGGCCAGCAGACCCTCCAGCTGCGCGAACAGGTCGAGGCGATGGCGCAACCGCCGCTAGACCTTGACTGGGTGGACTGAAGGTCTCAAGTGCTGAGCAGCTTGGTCACGCGGGCGACATAGGCTGCCGGGTCGTCGAGTTGACCGCCCTCGGCCAACAGCGCCTGGTCGAACAGAATATGGGCCAGATCGTCGAAGCGGGCATCATCGCTGGCGAGCTTCTTGACCATCGCGTGCTCAGGGTTCACCTCAAGGATAGGCTGGCTCTTGGGCGCGCTCTGGCCGGCCTGCTTGAGCATGCGCGCCAGATGGCCGCTCATGTCGCCCTCCTCGACGACCAGGCAGGCAGGTGAGTCGACCAAACGGGTGGTGACCCGAACGTCCTTCGCGCGATCGGCCAGCGCACCCTTGAGCTTGTCGAGTGTGGGCTTGAAGGTCTCGGCGACCACCTCGGCGTGTTTTTTCTCGTCCTCGTCCTGCAGCTTGCCCAGGTCCACTGCGCCCTTGGCCACGCTTTGCAGCGGCTTGCCTTCGAACTCGTAGAGGTGGCTGAGCAGCCACTCATCGACGCGGTCAGTCAGCAGCAGCACCTCCAGACCCTTCTTGCGGAAGATCTCGAGCTGCGGGCTGGACTTGGCAGCGGCCAGCGTGTCGGCCGTGATCACATAGATCGCTTCCTGGCCTTCTTTCATGCGCGAGACGTAATCAGCCAACGACACGCCTTCGTCAGCCTGGGTCGACGCGAAGCGGAACAGCTTGGACAGCCGCTCGCGGTTGGTGAAATCCTCGCCAATGCCCTCCTTCAGCACCGCGCCGAACTCATGCCAGAACTTCAGGTACTTGGCCTTGTCGTCCGCGCTATCACTGTCAGCCAGCCCCTCGAGCATGCCCAGCACGCGCTTGGTCGAACCCTCACGGATCGCCTTGACGTCGCGGCTCTCCTGCAGCAGTTCACGACTGACATTGAGCGGCAGGTCGGCCGAATCGATCACGCCCTTGACGAACCGAAGGTAGACCGGCATCAGCGCCTCGGCGTCGTCCATGATGAACACGCGCTTGACGTAGAGCTTCACACCCCCGCGCTTGTCGCGATTCCACATGTCCTGCGGTGCCTTGGCCGGCACGTAAAGCAGTTGGGTGTACTCGCTGCGGCCTTCGACCCGGTTGTGGGTGTAGGCCAGCGGTGCATCCTGGTCGTAGCTGATCTGCTTGTAGAACTCCTGGTACTCGGCGTCGGTGATATCGCTCTTGCTACGTGCCCAGAGCGCCGCAGCCTTGTTGACAGTCTCCCATTCGTCCTTCTTGACCTGCTTGCTGGCCTCGGCATCCCATTCCTCTTTCTGCATCAGGATGGGCAGCGAGATGTGGTCGCTGTACTTGCTGATGATGGACTTGAGCTTCCAGCTCGACAGGAACTCGGCTTCCTCGTCGCGCAGGTGCAGGATCACGTCGGTGCCGCGCTCAGGGCGGTTGATGTTCTCGAGTTCGTACTCGCCGCTGCCCTCGCTGCTCCAGCGAACGCCTTGGCTCGCGTCCACACCGGCACGGCGGGTCTCGACGGTGATGCGGTCGGCAACGATGAAGCCTGAATAAAAGCCGACGCCGAACTGACCGATCAGGTTGGCATCTTTCTTTTGCTCGCCTTCGAGCTTGGACATGAACTCGCGGGTGCCGCTCTTGGCGATCGTGCCGAGGTGCGAGGCGGCTTCATCGGCGCTCATGCCGATACCGTTGTCGCGGATCGTCAAGGTCTTGGCCTCGGCATCGAACATCACCCGAACCTCCAGGCTGGCCTGGTCTTCGTAGAGCGCGTTGTTGTCGAGCGCCTCGAATCGCAGCTTGTCGCAGGCGTCGGACGCGTTGGACACCAACTCACGCAGGAAGATCTCCTTGTTCGAGTACAGCGAGTGGGTGACGAGGTGCAGGATTTGCTTGACTTCAGCCTGGAAGGCGTGGGTTTGCTTGGTCATGAGCTTTTAGAGGTTGGGGTCGTTGGAGCCGACGGTCGGCGCTTGTTCGTCAAAAATCTGGCCTTCAACAGGCCTGCTGGCGTCATTTTGGGGCCGGCGTCCCGCTTTCAAGGTCTGCCCAGACCTGTGGGCGCGCAAGTCATGGCATGCTCGGCGCTTCGCCCGCAAGGCATCAGCCCGATCAAGCCATGGCCGACGCGCCCCACCCTCCTGCCAACCGACTGTCTCAGCTCAAGATCGACCGCAGCGCGCCGCTGCGTCGACGACGCAAGCGCTGGCCCTGGGTGCTGGGCTTGGCGGTGTTGATCGGCGGCGGCGCGCTGCTCGCGATGCCGCGCAAGACCGAGGTGCAGGCCGTCGCGGTGCTCGCAGCCTACCCTTCGCAACAATACGCAGAGCTCACCGCATCGGGCTATGTGGTCGCCCAGCGCCGTGCCGCAGTGGCCAGCAAGGGCACTGGCCGGCTGATCGAGCTGCGGGTGCGCGAGGGCAGTGTGGTCAAGCAAGGCGAGCTGATCGGGCGGCTCGACGCCAGCGACGTGCAGGCGGCGGTGGGCGCCAGCCTGTCGGGCGTGGCCCAGTCGCAAGCAACCAAAGTCCAGGCCGAGTCAGCGCTCGGCCAGGGCCGGGCCGAACTGGCCAATGCCGAGGTCGAACTCCAGCGCCAGCAGGACTTGCGGGCCCAGAACTTCGTCTCGGCGCAAGCGGTAGACGGTGCCGAGCGACGCCTGGCGGTCGCCCGGTCAGCGCTCGCCACGCTCCAGGCAGCGGTCGTCAGCGCCCAGGCTGGCATCGCGCAGAGCCAGGCCTTGGTCAAGGTGCAGCAGGTCAACCAGACCAACACCGAGATCCGCGCGCCCTTCGACGGCGTGGTGTTGGTCAAGAACGCCAACGTCGGCGACATGATCACGCCTTTTTCTTCGGCCACGGGCACCTCGGGTGCGGTGGTCACGATGGCCGACATGACCACGCTGGAGGTCGAGGCCGATGTCAGCGAGAGCAATGTCGCGCGCATCAGGCCCGAGCAGCCGGTCGAAATCACGCTCGATGCGCTGCCCGAGATGCGCTTTCGAGGCAATGTCTCGCGCATCGTGCCGACCGTGGACCGGGCCAAGGCCACGGTGATGACGAAGATCCGATTCGAGCAACTGGATGCGCGCATCCTGCCCGAGATGAGCGCCAAGGTCAGCTTTCTGTCGCGACCCGCCTCCAACGAAGACCAGAAGTCGGTGATCGCGGTCAACCCCAAAGCCATTGTCGAGCGCGACGGCAAGAAAACCGTCTTCCGCCTGGTTGCCGACACGGTCGAGGCTGTGCCGGTGACGCTGGGTCGCAAGATCGGCGACCTGCAGGAGGTCGGCGGCGAGGGCCTCAAGTCTGGCCAACGCGTGGTGCTGAACCCGGTCGACACCCTCAAGGCCGGCGCCAAGGTGGTGGTGAGCGCCAAATGACGACCCCGCTGATCCGCATCAGCCAGCTCAGCAAAGGCTATGTACGCGGCGGCCAGGCGATTGCCGTGTTGGTCGACATCCACCTCGAGGTGGCGCATGGCGAGTTCGTCGCGCTGATGGGCCCGAGCGGGTCGGGCAAGAGCACGCTGCTCAACCTGATCGCCGGGATCGACAAGCCCGACAGCGGCAAGATAGAAATCGGCGGCGTGGACATCGCCAGCCTGACCGAGGGTGAGCTGGCCGATTGGCGCGCCGCCAACGTCGGTTTCATCTTCCAGTTCTACAACCTGCTGCCCGTGCTGTCGGCCTTCGACAACGTCGAATTGCCGCTGCTGCTGACCGGCTTGTCATCGAGCGAGCGGCACGAGCGGGTGGCCGCGGTGCTGGCCTTGGTCGGCCTGACCGACCGCGCCGACCATTACCCGAGCGAGCTGTCGGGCGGCCAACAGCAACGGGTGGCGATCGCGCGCGCGCTGGTCACCGACCCAGCCCTGATCGTCGCCGACGAGCCCACTGGCGACCTGGACCGCAGCACTGGCGAGGACGTGCTGTCGCTGCTAGACCAGTTGGTTCACGAGTTGGGCAAGACCATCGTGATGGTCACCCACGACCCCAAGGCCGCCGCCCGCGCCGGACGCATGGTGCATCTTGAAAAAGGCGTGCTGGTGAACGAGGCGACGGCGTGATGCCAGCCCCAGGAGGTCGATGCCAGCAGGCCGAGCATGCCGCGGCCATTGGCCGTTGGCCGACGCGCTGCGGCAGGCGACCTCCTTGGCCGAGGCGCTGACATGTTCTTGTTCAAACTGCTGCTCAAAAACGCCTTCCGCCACAAGCTGCGCACCGCGCTGACAATGGTCGGGCTGGTGGTTGCCATCTGCGCCTTCGGGCTGCTGCGCACCATCGTTGACGCCTGGTATGCGGGCGTCGAGGGCAGCTCCAGCACGCGGCTGGTCACGCGCAGCAACATCTCGCTGACCTTCTCGCTGCCGCTGAACTACGGCCAGAGACTGCGTGCAGTGGAAGGGGTTCGACAGGTGAGCTGGGCCAACTGGTTTGGCGGCGTCTATGTCACCGAGCGCAACTTCTTCCCGCAGTTCGCAGTCGACCCGACCACCTACCTGCCGCTCTACCCCGAGTACCGCTTGCCCGAGGAGCAGAAGCTGGCCTTCTACCGCGACCGACAGGGCGCAATCGTCGGCCGCAAGCTCGCGGACAAGTTCGGCTGGAAGGTCGGCGACCAGATCCCGCTGCGCGGCACGATCTACCCCGGCACCTGGACCTTCAACCTGCGAGGCATCTGGGACGGCGCCGAAGCCAAGACCGACGAGAGCCAGCTGCTGATGCACTGGGGCTATGTCAACGAGACGATCCGGCTGAAATCGCCGCGTCGCGCCGACGCGGTGGGCGTGTACATCGTCGGCATCGACGAGCCCAACAACGCCGCGCTGGTCGGCCAGCGCATCGACCAGCTGTTCGCCAACTCACTGGCCGAGACCATGACCGAGACCGAGGCCGCTTTCCAGCTCAGCTTTGTCTCGATGAGCGAGGCCATCCTGGTGGCGGTGCGCGCGGTCAGCCTGATCATCGTCGTGATCATCATGGCGGTGATGGCCAACACGATGACGATGACCGCACGCGAGCGCCTGGCCGAATACGCAACGCTCAAGGCGCTGGGGTTTTCGCCGGGCTTCGTCGTGCGGCTGCTGTTCGGCGAGAGCCTGATGATCGCGGCGATCGGCGGCCTGGCAGGTGTGCTGCTGACCTTGCCGCTGGCCGCGGGTTTCCGCAGCGCGGTGGGCACGCTGTTCCCGGTGTTCCAGGTTTCGACGCTGACGATGGCGCTGCAACTGGCCGCAGCACTCGGCGTGGGCGCAGTGGCCGCGGCCTGGCCGGCCTGGAAGATGAGCCGGATCGACATCGTCGCCGGGCTGCGCCAGATATGAGCCCGCCCCCGAAGCGCCTTCGGCGCCCCTCAATGGGGCAACACCAGTGGCCCGGCGAACCCGGTCCCACGGTGTTCGCTGGGCCAAGACCACGCGGAATCTGACATGCGCGCCGTCCCCTTCAGCTACATCGCGCGCAACCTCTGGGTGAGGCGCGTCACCACCGCGCTAACGGCGGGCGGCATGGCCTTGGTGGTCTATGTGTTCGCGACCGTGCTGATGATGAGCGAGGGCATTCGCAGCACGCTGGTGGCCACCGGTCAGCCCGACAACGTGATCGTGTTGCGCAAGGGCGCCGGCGCCGAGATCAACAGTGGCATCGAACGTGACAAGGCCCACGTGCTGTCGACGCTGCCGGGCGTTGCCACCGACGCGGCCGGTCGGCCCCTGTTCAGTCCGGAGCCGGTGGTGCTGATCAGCCTGCCCAAGCGCAGCAACGGCAAACCCAGCAACGTGACCGTGCGCGGCAGCTCCGAGCTCGGCGTGCAACTGCGCCCAGGCGTCAAATTTGTCGCGGGTCGGATGTTCCGGCCTGGCACCTCGGAGATCGTCGTCGGCGCGGCCACCGCGGCCGGGTTCGCGGGCATCGACCTCGGTGCCTCGCTGCGGTTTGCCGGTCGCGAATGGCTGATCGTCGGCAAGTTTGAGGCCGGTCGCAGCGGCTTCGACTCCGAGATATGGGGCGATGCCGAGCAGATGCTGCAGGCCTTCAGGCGACCGGTCTACTCGGTCGTGCTGATGAGACTGGCCGACGCCGGGTTGTTCGAGGCCACCAAGTCACGCATCGACGATGACCCCAGGTTGTCGCTAGAGGCCAAGCCTGAGGTCCGCTTCTATGCCGAGCAGAGCGAAGCGCTGGCCACCTTCATCAACATCCTGGGCCTGAGCCTGGCGCTGATCTTCTCGATCGGCGCGGTGGTCGGCGCGATGATCACGATGTTCGCGGCGGTGGCTTCGCGCACCGGCGAGATCGGCACCCTGCGGGCACTGGGATTTCGGCGCAGCGCGGTGCTCACAGCCTTCATGACCGAATCGCTGCTGCTGTCAGCGCTGGGCGGCTTGGCGGGGTTGGCAGCGGCCAGCGCGATGCAGGTGGTCGATGTGTCGACCACCAACTTCCAGACCTTTGCCGAACTCGCCTTCAGGTTTGTACTGACACCGCAGATCGCTGTTCAGACCATGGTCTTCGCGCTGGCAATGGGCGTGGTCGGTGGCTTCATCCCCGCCTGGCGCGCCGCCAGAATGAAAATCGTCGACTGCTTGCGCGCGGCTTGAGACCCAAAGGGCGCAATCGATTCATCACTGGCGGGTGAACTGCTACGGCCTGAGCCGACGATCTTCAGGCATTGACGCCCGCCAAGCACCACGCGCCTCAGGCCCTGTCTTGGGCCGACAGTAAAGTCGTCAGGTGCGCATCATTCACCGAAACGCGTGATGTCGTCGCGAGACGCTGAGACGACCTCCATCTTGGGCTGATTTCGTCACCGACTCCACAAATTCAATGCGCAAGCTCTGCGCGGAGAAGTCGCGCTGGCCCTGCAGCGCACAAGTTCACAGTCAGCGCATCAACCCTGCGACTAGACTTTTCACACGGAGAGCGTCGTTGACTCCGCAGCCTTGTGAATCGACAGGACAGTCCTGCAACCACCATGACATCAAGCATGATTTCGCAGCATGAATTGACTCGGGCTCGTAGTCGCTTGCTGCAGATGCATTTCGAGAGCGGCGTCGGTCATATTGGAGGAAACCTGTCGGCGCTCGATGCCATGCTGATGGTCTTTCATGAGTTCCTGAGCGAGGAAGATCGATTCATTCTTTCCAAGGGACATTCGGCAGGTGCGCTCTACGTCTCGTTGTGGAGTGTGGGTCGTTTGCAAGACGAAGACCTCAAACAATTTCACAAAGATGACACGCTGTTGGCTGGGCATCCACCCGCTGCAGGTATCCCGGACATTCCTTTCGCCACCGGCAGTCTGGGGCATGGCCTGTCATTGGCCGCGGGTACTGCATTGGGCATGCGATTCAATGGGAGCCAGGCACGCGTCATTTGCCTGACTTCAGATGGCGAATGGCAAGAAGGTTCCACCTGGGAAGCGCTGATCTTTGCAGCCCATCACAAGCTGTCCAACCTGACCGTGCTGGTTGACCACAACGAGCTCCAGGGCTTTGGATTGACGGCTGAAGTGGCCTCCATGTCACCGCTGTGGCAGCGTTGGCAAGGCTTTGAAGTCGATGTCGAGGTCATCGACGGGCATGACCTCATCGCGATCCGCACAGCGCTACAACGCCAGACCGATCGACCGCGTTTCATCGCCCTTCGCACCGTCAAGGGCAGAGGCGTCAGCTTCATGGAAAACCGCATGGACTCGCATTACCTTCCTCTGACTGAAATGAATTTTCAGATCGCCATGGCTGAGCTGGCGCAAGCATGAGAATCCAATTCTGTGAAGCGATGGTCGCGCGCGCGACCAATCCCAAGATGCTGTTTCTCACAGGCGATCTTGGCTTCATGGCCTTGGAGCCGCTGCAAAGCGCGATGCGCCAACGCTTCATCAATGCCGGCGTGGCAGAACAAAACATGATGTCCGTCGCGGCAGGCTTGTCGCGCCAAGGCTTCGAAGTCTGGACCTACAGCATTGCGCCCTTTTGCTATGCCCGGCCGTTCGAGCAGATCCGCAACGACATTGCTTTCCACAAGCTGCCCGTCAAGATCGTCGGCAATGGTGGCGGGTACGGCTACGGCGTGATGGGGCCGACACACCATGCCGTCGAGGACTACGGCGTGATGCTTTGCCTGCCCAATATTTCGGCCTATGTACCGGCGTTTGACGAGGACTTGAGCGCTGTGGCCGAACGTGCCGGCGCGTCTGGTCGTGCCGCTTATCTCCGGCTGGGCCGAGGCGACACACCAAAAGGCTATGTGGTACCACCCTATGCGCCGTGGCGCCAGCTCACGCATGGAAGAGGCGCAGTGGTCATCGCAGTCGGGCCATTGGCAGGGAGCTACATCGGCGCCTGCGAAGCGATACCACATGAAAAACGCCCCAATCTGTGGGTCGTGTCAGAGCTGCCGATTGAACGAAATCCAATACCCCCCGCACTCTGGGACCAAATGGCGCGTGCCGATATCCTGTGTGTCGCCGAGGAGCATGTCCGTCGCAGCGGATTGGGCGCAGAGCTTGCACTTCATTTGGCCGACCGCAACCGTACCCCACGCCGCTTTCATCATCTGTATGCCAAGGCACACCATTACGCGCGTTACGGCTCGCAGCAATGGCTTCGGCGTCAATCAGGTCTGGACGTGGAAAGCTTGCTCGAAACGCTGGCGCGCGGCGGCTAACGATGGCAGCGATACCCGAACTGCAAGCCCATATCCACGCGCTTCGTGGCCCAATCCTAGTGACAGGCGCATCCGGATTCATAGGCGTTAACCTCTTTCAGCGTTTGCTCAAAGAGCGAAACGACGTCTACGCCGCCGTCCGCCGTGGCAAGAACTGGCGTTTGGAGGAGGTCAATGACGAGCGGCTGGTGGTGGTCGACCTGAATGACTTTGCATCGACCAAGAACATGGTTGATTCCCTGCAGCCTCAGACGGTCTTTGATTGCGCGGCCTATGGCGCGTACTCCTTCGAGGAAGACGGGGGCTTGATTTACCAGACAAATTTTCAGTCCATCGTCAATCTGGTTGGCTTGTTGCAAGCGCGGCAAGGGCGTCAGTTCTGCGCATTCATACATGCCGGCAGTTCTTCAGAATACGGCACCAATTGCAGCGCGCCCAGCGAAGACAGCCCCTGCGAGCCCAACAGCCATTACGCCGTCTCCAAAGTGGCTGTGGCGAGCTATCTGCAATACATGGGGAAACACAAGAGTTTCCCCTGCGCCAACCTGCGACTTTACGCGGTGTACGGGCCCTACGAGGACACCTCCAGGCTGATTCCCAATGTGCTGCGCCAGGCATTGGCCGGCAAGCTGCCGCCTTTTGTGGACGCGCGAACTTCTCGGGACTTCATCCATGTCGATGACGTCGTTGCCGCATTTGTTCGAACCGCCACCGCGATGCAACCGGAGTTGTACGGCCAGAGCTTCAACATCGGCACCGGCACCAAGACAACGATTGGCGAACTGGCAGCAACGACCAGGCGAATTTTCGACGTCACCGATGAGGCCCAGTTCGGCACCATGGAAGGCCGCGCCTGGGACCTGGCCGAGTGGTATGCCGATCCACGAAACGCGATCGCCAAGCTGGGCTGGCGGCCCAGGATCGGCCTGGAGGAAGGGCTACGCAGCACCGCCGAATGGGTCGTCACGCTGAGCGATGCGGCGCACGCCGCTGCGACCAAGCGCGATCCCAACGCACGCAAACGCAGCGTGTCAGCCATCATCGCCTGCTACAAGGACGGGCAAGCCATTCCGGTGATGCACAGGCGCCTGACCGAGACTTTCAAGAAGCTCGACATCGACTACGAGATTGTCTTCGTCAACGACTGCAGCCCCGACGACAGCGCCCAGATCATCCGCGACCTGAGCCTGCGTGATCCGCACGTGATCGGGATCTCGCACTCTCGCAATTTCGGCTCGCAAATGGCATTTCGCAGCGGCATGGAGTTGTGCACGAAGGACGGCATCGTGCTGCTCGATGGTGATCTGCAAGATCCGCCTGAACTCATTGAGCAGTTCTACCAGCGCTGGGAAGAAGGGTGGGACGTCATCTATGGGCGGCGCGTGAAGCGCGAGATGCCCATGCTCTGGGGTCTGATGTACAAGCTCTTCTACCGAATATTCGCGCGCTTCAGCTACATCGTCATTCCGCACGATGCGGGCGACTTCTCGCTGATGGACCGCCGCGTCGTCGGCTGGTTGCTGAACTGCCCTGAACGCGATCTTTTCGTCCGCGGGTTGCGAGCCTATGTGGGTTTTCGACAGACCGGCGTTGACTATTTGAGGCCAGAACGCATGTTTGGCCGTTCGACCAACAATTTGTTGAAGAACATCGAGTGGGCCAAGAAGGGTATCTTCTCCTTCAGTGACACGCCGCTGACGATGCTGACCAGCGTGGGCATCGTGGCGCTCGCACTGTCGACCGTTGCGGCGGTGGTCACTGCCAGCTTGAAGTTGCTGTTCCCAGGCATCGCGGCACAGGGCGCCACGACCTTGCAGATCCTGATACTGATGTTTGGTTCGGCAAATCTGTTTGCTGTTGGCTTGGTGGGCGAGTATGTCGCCAAGATCATGGCCGAGGTCAAAGGTCGCCCGCGCCTGATCCGAGCGGCCTTGATTCGCAATGGGGCGACCACCGAATTGCTGCCCGACGGAAAAGCACGTTGAAGGTGATCGAGGCGCCATGGCGTTCCTGCAGCGGCCAGGCGGCTGAGGTCCGGGCTCTACCCTTCAAGCGCTGCGACGACAAAGGCGCTTTGAATCGCCTTCAAGCCAGTTTCGAGCGGTGACTAACGTGATCATCGTGCCGCCGGATCGACAGCGCTGGCTGCGATTTTTGGCCGCAGGGGCGCTGAACACCCTTTTCGGCTTTGCCGTCTACAGCGCCGCCATCGTGCTTGGCGCGCCGGTCTGGGCGGGGCTGGTGATTTCAAATGCCTGCGGTATCGCCTTCAATTTCGTCACCACCGGTGGCTACGCTTTTCGAAACCGGATGATGGAGAGATTTCCGCGCTTCGCGCTCAGCTATCTGGGCCTGGGACTCGTCAATTGGCTGCTGATTCACTGGGTCGGCGCTTGGGTGCATGGCCCGATCACTGCGCAGGCCATATTGGCGGCACCGCTGGCTCTGTTGTCCTACAGCCTATTGGTCCGCTTCGTTTTCACGCCCCCGGCGGCGCAACCGACGCGATGAAACGAAGGTCTCGTGATCAAGAATCAACCCGACCCGAGGCTCGAAAATAATCAACGGACCGCTTCGATCCGGGCAAAAACAAAATCCGAGACCTTAATCGATTAAATATTATGAATAAATTGACGGCAACAAACAGAATTGAGCCTATTTTGTTTCGATGGAATATTGATCACTGTCTGCTAGGCGCTCTGTTCGCCGCCGCAATCTTGATCTTCGGTTCTAGCTTGAATGCCGGCGGTTTCTGGTGGACCGATGAGTCGCGGCACGCAATGGATGGTGTGTTCATGCTTGATCTGTTCAAGGATCGCCCGTTTGCACGACTCTATGACTACACCGTTGAATACTTTGTTCACTATCCTGCGCTAGGCTTCACCTGGTATCTGCCATTTTTCGCGCTGGTCGAAAGTATTTTCTTTCTGGCATTTGGAATTTCAGCCGCTACCGCGCGACTGACCGAGTTATTTTTTATATTATTAACAATTCTAGCGTGGTATGCCTGGGCCAAGCCAATCTGGGGCAGGATGCCGGTTTTCTTTTCGATTTTTTTATTCTTGGTCAGTCCGCAGGTCATCTTGTGGAGCCGGGCCATCATGCTCGAAATACCGGCCTTGGCGATGATGATGCTGTCCTTGTATGCTTTTTCTGGCTACTTAAAAAAACCTTCTCATTGGCTATCCGTCGTCATTGGCCTCATCATCGGCTCGATGTTGCTTACCAAGCAGTTGACGGTGCTGCTATTTCCGATCCTGCTGGCTCAAATCTGGGCTTCGGGCGGATGGAAAAAAGTCATTCAGCTGAAGAGCTTGCCAGGATCATTGATCATTGCCGTGGCGCTGGCAATCGTCGCGATGCACGCCATGAAATTTGGCTCGACGGCCATGGGACACCTCGAAAGCAATGCCAGCGGCATTCTTTCAATCGAACGTTTTAGCTCAAATTTCAAAGCCACCTGGGAGGCTTATCCACGCCCGTTCTGGATTCTCATTGGCGCCGGCGTCGCGACAATGATCAAGGTGAAACGTCAGCCATCGGACTTCCTATTGATGACATGGATAATATCGTGGTTCATTCTATTCGCGATATTTTCCAACTATTACGCTAATACCCTGCGCTACACCATCTACATGACGCCAGCGATCGCACTCATTGCCTCACGCTGGCTTGCCGAAATCACCAACCCATCCCTAAAAAAATACGCCATAGGTTTGCTCACCATCTTCTACGGCGGCTACAGCCTGGCCCGAGTCAACGAGCCAGCGCTGTTTGTCAATGGCTATGAAAAAGCCGCTGCCTATGTATTGGCGAGCCCGAGCAAGGCGCCAATACTTTTTTGCTGCAAACACGACGGAAATTTCATATTCGACATCAGGATCGGCGACCCAAAGCGCCACAAAATTATCCTCCGAGCCGACAAAATACTGGTCTCGATCGCCACCATGAAAGTGTTTGGCGTAAAATCTTATGCCGCCAGTGACCAGGACATCTTCGATCTGCTCGACCGATACGGCGTCGAACTGATTGTCGCCGAAAACAAGGATATCGTCGAAGTTCCGGAATTGACGCGTTTGATTGAACTGTTGAAAACCGATGCCTTCGAAAAATTGAAAAGCATTGATATTTCAACCAATGTTCCGCAATTCAAAGACTTGAGCGTCAATATTTATCGCTACAAGCACAGCAAATCAATCGCCAATCGCGAGATAGAAATTCCGATGCCGCACCTGGGTCGTACCCTGCACTTGAAATTGGAAAACTGAGATGCGCCCGCCATGGTCGCGCTGAAACCGCAGACCACTGTGCAGGCAAAAGTCTTCGTGCTGAAGGACGACGAGGCCGCCGGATTCATCCTCGGCCGGCGCGCCGGACGGCGGCAGGTCATCGACAGCTCGCGAGCGGCTTGAGGCTCGGCCGAAGAGCAACGGCTTGACGCCGCCGCTCCTCCAAACTGCCGGCGACTCAGAGCGTGAACGGGCTGGCGTCGAACTGCTTCAGGTTCAGCGCGCGCCAAACGCGTTCGGCCGTCACCGGCATCTGGATCGCTTCGGCGGCAGCGCCAAGACCCGCATGGTCGAGTGCATCGATCACCGCGTTGACAACCGCCGGGGTCGCGCCGATGGTGCCCAGCTCGCCAACGCCCTTGACGCCCAGCCGGTTGGTCTTGCACGGCACCGAGGTGTCAAAAGCGGTCTTGAAACCCAGGAACCCGTCGACGTTGGGCATCGCGTAGTCCATGAAGCTGGCGCTCTGCAACTGGCCGGTCTCGGCGTCGTAGGCGACACGTTCGCACAAGGCTTGACCGATGCCTTGCACCGCGCCACCGTCAACCTGGCCGCGGACGATGGTCGGGCTGACGACGCGCCCGATGTCGTTGACCGAGGCGTAAGCCACCACCGCCACCTGACCGGTGGCACGGTCGAGCTCGACCTCGCAGACATGACAGCCGTTGGGCCAGGTTGGGCCGCCGGCGGAACTCGTGCTATCAACATGGATACGCGCCTTGGGCTGTCGCGCCGCCAACTCGAACAGGCCGATGCCCAGATCGGTGCCGGCCACGTTGAAGCGGCCTTCGCGGTACTCGATGTCGGCTGCCGGCGCCTCCAGCGCCTCAGCCGCGAGGTTTTTGGCTTCGTCGACGGTGCGGCGCGACGCCACATCAACCGATGAGCCACCGGTGAACAGCGAGCGCGAACCGGCGCTGCCGAAGCCGTTGACACGGTCCGTGTCGCCCTGCAGCACGCGGATACGGTCGATCGACACGCCAAACACATCAACCGCCAACTGGGCATAGCTGGTCGCGATACCTTGCCCCATGCCCTGCGTGGCTGAGCCCAGCTCGATGAAACCGTCGGCGGTGACGTTGACCGTCACCCGCTCTTCCATCACGTTGCCGCCGGTCCACTCAAGGAAGGTGGCGATGCCACGACCCCGCAACTTGCCGCGGGCCTCGGACTGCGCGCGCCGCGCCGCAAAGCCCGACCAGTCGGCCAGCGCAAGACCCTGGTCGAGAATCTGCTCGAAAGCGCCGCTGTCGTAGGTCTGACCCATCGGATTCTTGTAAGGCATCTGATCGGGGCGGATCATGTTGCGGCGACGCAGCTCCGCCGGGTCGAGTCCGAGCTTGCGCGATGCGGCGTCCATCAGCCGCTCGGTCAGGTAAATCGCTTCGGGCCGGCCAGCGCCGCGGTAGGCACCGGTGGGCGTGGTGTTGGTCATCACTGCAGAAAAATGCAGATCGATCAAAGGAATGTCGTAGATGCTGGTCGACACCCAGGGCCCGATCAGGACCTGGATCGCCACGCCGGTGCCGGTGGCATAGCCGCCGACATTGGCGATGCCACGCACCCGCAGCGCCAGCACCTTGCCATTGGCGTCGAGTGCCAGTTCGGCCCGGCTGACGACGTCGCGACCGTGCACCGCAGCCACGAACTCCTCGAGCCGATCGGCGCGCCACTTGACCGGCCGCTTGAGTTGCAGCGCTGCGAAGCCCACCGCGATGTCCTCGGGGTAGATGCCGGTTTTCATGCCAAAACCGCCGCCGACATCACCAACCAGCACCCGGACCGTCTCAGCGCTCAGGCCCGGGATCGCATCGACCAGCCCGCCGCGAACCCCTGTGGGCATCTGCGATGACAGGCGAACAACCAGCCGGCCCGCGTCAGGGCCGCCAGCAGCGCCGACCGCAGCATTGACGCAGCGCGGCTCGATCGGGCTGGGCGCCAGGCGCTGGTTGTCAACATCGACCGACACCCGGTGCGCGGCGCTGGCGAATGCAGCCTCGGTCGCGGCCGCGTCGCCATGGCGCATCGCCGCCGCAATGTTGTCTGGCGCAGCTTCGCAAAGCTGGGGCGCGCCGGGCCGCATCGCCGCAAAGGCGTCGACCACCGCGGGCAGCTCTTGATAGTCGACGCCGACCGCCTCGGCGGCAGCTTCGGCTTGGTCTCGAGACTCGGCCACCACCGCGACCACCGCCTCGCCGACGAAGCGCACGCGCCCATGGGCTAGCGCGCGGCGAGGTGCCGACACGCCGGGCTTGCCATCAGGCCTTGGGAATCCCGACGGCGCAGGCATCGCCTTGACCCCAGCGGCGACCAGGTCTTCACCGGTGTAGACCGCCAGCACACCCGGCATGGTCTTCGCAGCCGTGGTGTCGATGCTCGTGATGTTGGCGTGCGCATAAGGGCTGCGCAGGAAGACCAGATAGGTCTGGCCAGGCAACGAGATGTCGTCAGCGTACTGGCCGAGACCCCGGATCAAGGCAGGGTCTTCGATGCGGCGCACCGATTGGCCGCTGCCAAAGCGACCGGCTTCTAGCGGCGCGTTCATGCTTGCGCTCCCGTCATCGCAGCGGCGGCCTGTTGGACGGCGGCCACAATGTTGACGTAGCCGGTGCAGCGGCAGAGGTTGCCCTCGAGCGCATGGACAATCTCGCCTTCGGTCGGGTTCGGGTTGCCGGCCAGCAGGCAAGCGCTGGTCATCATCATGCCCGAGGTGCAGAAGCCGCATTGCAGGCCGTGGCAGTCCATGAAGGCCTGCTGCAGCGGGTGCAGTTGGTCGCCCTTCGCAAGGCCTTCGACCGTGGTGACGCTGCGTCCCTGGGCCTGGACGGCCAGCACGCTGCAGCTCTTGACAGCCTGACCATCGAGCAACACCGTGCAAGCGCCGCACTGCGCTGTGTCGCAGCCGGCATGGGTGCCGGTCAGCGCCAAGGGACCGCGGAGCAAGTCGATCAGCAAGCTAGTCGCTGCCACGTCAGCGGACACGGTTTGTCCGTTGACTTCAAGTTTCAAGGGGATCATGCCCATTTCTCCGAAGCTGTTCAATCAACCGACATGGTAGCGGCAAGCGCAAGAGCGCGCAGAGCCTGCGGCCATCCTTCGAGCCCTCAATCCACAGATTGAGGGCGATACCGCGAAAACCCGCGTCAGAGGCGCCGGCCAAAAGTCTTCCAGGCCGCCCCGAGCGAGACCAGCAGCGCGGCCGCGGCCAGCACCCACCCGCGGTTGTCACGCAGCAGGTCGATGAGCTGCTTGATGCGCAGCCGAAACATGCCCTCGGCCAGCGAATCGACCTGGCGCTCGTCGACCGACGGCGCGACCGCGGTGTCGGCATTGCCACCATCGCCGAGCGAGCCACTCTCGGCGGATCTGACCTTGCCCAGCCATTCACGCCGCGTCCCCGGCGCTTGGGTTTCCATCTTGGCATCGCCGGGGAACAACAGATCGGGCAGGCGTCCAGCCGGCCAAGACGCCGCCAGGACGGCGCCGCGTGGGGCAGCAAGCCGCGTCGGGCCAGCCGAGGCCGCCGCACGCGATGCAGCAGCGATCGGGAGGGGGGCGACGCGCTGCAACGCCAGCAGCAGATCGAGATTGCTGTTGCCCGTCAGGACCTCGCCACCGAACGGCAGCGCCAATGGATTGCCCACTGCTGCCGAAGCTCGCAACAAAGGTTCCCGATCAACCGACTTCGGGACCGCGGGCTCCAGCGGCGTGCTCACTGGCGCGGCCAGCGCAGCGCCGACGGCGACCCATCCAAGCAGCAGCAGCACACTGCCTCTCGGAGCCCTGCTGGGAGGGCGGCCGGCGGGCCTGTTGACCGCAGATATTTTGCTCATGAGCCCTCCGCGGCTGAGATGCCCGGCAGCTCAAGCTTCTACATCGACAGGCCTCGCCGGCAAACCCGCAAACGCGCGGCTTCCCCTAAACCAAGACCTCCGCGCAGCGCGGGTGGCCTAGAAAAGTCTGTGGGCTGGCGCTGGCGCCATAAGCCCCCGACTGGTACACCACCACAAGGTCGCCCACCTCGGCGACCGGCAGACTCATGCGGTCGGCCAACAAGTCGAGCGGGGTGCACAGCGGACCGACCACAGAAACGGTTTCGCGCAACAAGTCGTCCGCCTTGTTCCCGATCGTGACCGGGTAATTCTTCCGCAGCACCTGACCGAAATTGCCAGACGCAGCCAGATGGTGGTGGAGACCGCCGTCGCAGACCAAAAACACCTGCCCACGCGACAGCTTGCGGTCGATCACGCGGGTGACGTAGACGCCGGCTTCACCGACGAGGTAACGACCCAGTTCGATCACCAGTCGAGCCAGAGGCAACTCATTCCTGGCTCGCTCGCAAAGACGGGCCAGATTGTCGGCAATCGGCGCCAAATCGAGCCGCCGGTCGCCCGGAAAGTACGGAATGCCAAAGCCACCGCCGAGATTGAGCGAGCGCACTGGCGCGGGCGCATCCCTGGCCAAGCGCAACGCGAGTTGATAGCACTTGACCTGCGCCTCGCAGATCGCCTCGGCATTCAGATTCTGCGACCCCGCAAAAAGATGAAACCCCTCGAAGCCCAGACCTAGCGCCGCGATCCGCGCAAGCATGCCGGGCACTTGCTCAACATCGATGCCGAAGGGCTTGGGTCCGCCGCCCATCTTCATACCCGAACCTTTGAGCTCAAAATCAGGATTGACCCGCAACGCGACCCGCGCCGGCCGGCCGAGGTTCTGTGATTCACGCGCCAGCAGTTCGAGCTCACGGCCCGACTCCACGTTGACCAGCACACCCGAGGCGCAGGCCTGGCGCAACTCGATGTCTCGCTTGCCCGGCCCGGCGAAACTGATCTCCACAGGATCGGCGCCGGCATCCAGCGCCACCTGCAATTCACCGCCAGACGCGACATCGATGCCATCGACCAAGCCAGCCATCAGACCCACGACCGCCGGCATCGGATTGGCCTTCATCGCGTAATGCAGCTTGACCGTCGCCGGCAGTTGCTGTCTGAGCTGCGCCACGCGCTGTCGCAGCAAGGCCCGGTCATAGGCATAGAACGGCGTCTGACCAACCCTGGCAGCCAGCAGGTTCAACGGCACGCCACCCACAGCGAGTTGGCCGCCATGCACGGCGAACTGGTCCATCCCCGTGTGCATCGGCATCGTCATGGCCTTCAGGCCCGAAGCCAAGGCTGCATCAGGGGAGAGCCCCAACCCCTGCAGATGCCATTGGCCAAGCTCGGCAGACAGACTCATGCCAGCGCCACCGGATGCCGAAGCAACCAGCCAGCAACCAACTGTTTGCGATCGATCTTGCCGTTTGGATTCCGCGGCAACGGGCCCACCGCTGGTTCGATCCCTGCGGGCAACATGTAGGCCGGCATGCGGGCGCGACAGCGAGCCCACAAGGCCGCCGGGTCGAAGGCATCACCATCGCCAGCCGGAGTCGCGATCACCTGAATGACCTGACCCAAGGTCGGGTGGTCAACGCCGAAGGCCATGCATTCGCCAATCAGCCCACTGGCATACACCAGTTCCTCGACCTCGGTCGGACTGACACGGTAGCCAGAGGTCTTGATCATCTCGTCGCGGCGCCCCACAAAGTACAGAAAACCCTCGGCATCCTGGCGTACCGTGTCGCCGGAGAACACCGCGTATTCGGGCAAGGGCAACGCCGAATGGCGGCCACCCACGGCAGCCGGCAACAACTTGTAGCGCTCTGCGGTCTTCGCCGCGTCATTCCAGTAACCCTGGCCCACCAGCACACCGCGATGAACCAATTCGCCCGGCTCATCCGCCGCGCAAGGCGACCCATCGTCGCGCAGCACCAGGATCTCAGCACCGGGGATCGCCTTGCCAATTGAATCAGGCCGCCGGTCAACCTCGTCCGGCGGTAAGTAAGTCGAGCGGAAAGCCTCGGTCAGACCGTACATCAGGAAAGGCTTGGCTTTGGGGACACGCGCGCGGATCGCCTCCAATGTCTGGCGCGGCATTCGGCCGCCAGTGTTGGCGAAATAGCGCAAATGCTGGCCAATTTCGGCCGGCCATTCGACCTGCGTCAGCTGGATGTAAAGCGGCGGCACCGCCGTCAACCCGGTGACGCGCTCAGCCGTCATGGTCTTGATCACATCGCGCGGCAGCAGATAGTTCAGCAACACCACCCGAGCGCCGGCGTGGAAGGCCGTGGTCAGTTGACTGAAACCGGCATCGAAACTCAGCGGCAATGCGGCCAACAAGGTGTCACCCGCATGGTTGCCCAGATAAGAAGCGACGCTCTTGGCACCAGCGACCATGTTCCGGTGCGACAACACCACACCCTTGGGCTGACCGGTGCTGCCGGAGGTGTAGAGGATCGCAGCGATATCGGTGTCGATCACGCGATGACGGGCGTGATGCACGGCATCGACATGTTCAGCCCAGCAAAGCAATGTCAGACCCGCGGGCAGCGGGACCGGTTGGGCCGGCTCATCAGTCACCAGCACGAAGTGCAAGGCCGGACAGTTGCCCAGCGCCGCGGCCAACGCCGGTAGGCGCTCGGGCGAGGTCACCAACAATTTGACGCCGCAATCCTGCAGGATGAAAGCGACCTGCTCAGGCTTGAGCAAAGGATTGATAGGAACAAACACGCAACCCGCCGCTGACACTCCAAAGCTAGCGACCACTGTCTCAAGTCGCTGTTCCAGATAGATGCCCACACGATCGGTCCGCTGCAAGCCCAGATCCATCAACCCTGAGGCAAATTCAAGCACGGTGTGCGCTAGCTTTTCGTATGAGATTGACTCTCTACCCGCCGTCATCGCCAGTGACTTTGGAGATCTCTCGGCGGAGACGAACGGTAATTCATAGAGCAAAGATGATTCAAGCATCAAGCGGATCTCTAGGCCGCTCTACAGGTCGGCCACGCAAAAGACTGTACCTCCGAGATCCTCGAGTCATCAACGCAAAGGTGTGACGTTTTCATGTCTGAGCAGACCGTCGAAGACCTCCAACGCCTCACCATGTTTTGAGCGCCTGAAAACGCTGCTCGTTTCCGTGAATGGTTACCGTGTTGCGCGAACCGTCCTTCGGCATCCAGACCCGCCGCTAGTCGCCCGCGCTCTAGAATTTGTTCCAACGTCACGCCCCAAATTAACGCCCCAAATTAGCGCCCCAAAAGCACGCCCAAAAAGCACGCTCAAACATCATGCCCGAGATAAACGTTCTAGACGAGGTGATTCAGACACTGAATGAAGTTCTCGGTCACGATGGAAATCGGCAAATCTTCACACTTGAAACGCGACTGTTGGGATCAATTCCTGATTTCGACTCGATGGCCGTCGTGACGGTCTTGAGTACATTAGAGGCAAGGTTCGGATTGACCTTTGATGACGACGAACTTGATGGTTCAATCTTTGAGAATGTTGAGTCCTT
>CANFPU010000002.1 GCA_947448955.1 Burkholderiales bacterium | reverse complement strand
TGGTTACGGGTGACGCCAGGCTGCACGGTCACCGTCAAGTCTTCACTGTTGATGCGCAGCACCTTGTTCATCCGCGCGACATCGATGCTGATGCCCCCTTGCACCGCGAGCAGATGGCCTTCCAGCGACGAGCCGGTACCGAAGGCGATCACGGGCACCTCGTAGCGGTCTGCCAGCGCCACCGCGTCCGCCACTTCCTCGGTGCTTTCGGCAAACACCACGGCGTCTGGCGGCGGCACCTCGAACGGTGATTCATCGCGGCCATGCTGCTCGCACACCGCTTGGGCGGTCGAGCAACGGTCGCCGAAGCGTGCTTTCAGCGCAGCGATCATCTCGGCAGGCACCGCGCGGCGCTCGATCGTCAACAGGTGGGCAGGCAGGGTGGCGTTCATCGCTGGATCTCCGGCTTCAGTGGCGTTCAGGGTGTCAGACCGGGATGGTATGACGTTTGCCGGCGGCGCTGCCGGGGTTGTTGCGAGGCCCTGCACTGGCCGTGCGGCGATGTTGGGGCAAGATCGCGGTTTCGCCCCAACATTTTCCCGGAGAACACCTGATGGCCCACCGCCTGACCCAGATTGCCACGCGCACCGGAGACGACGGCTCGACCGGCTTGGGCGACGGCACGCGCGTGCCCAAAGACCACCTGCGGGTGCAGGCCATGGGCGATGTCGATGAGCTCAATTCGGGCCTGGGCGTGCTGTTGGCCGAGCCGCTGCCGGCCGATGTGCGCGAACTGCTGGTCGTGATCCAGCACGAGCTGTTCAACCTGGGCGGCGAGCTGTCGATCCCTGGGTACACCTTGCTCAAGCCCGAGGCGGTGGTCCGGCTCGATGCCGCGCTGGCGCATCACAATGCGGTCTTGCCGCGGCTTGCCGAGTTCATCTTGCCGGCAGGCACACGCAGCGCCGCGCTGGCCCATGTCAGCCGCACGGTGGCACGGCGTGCCGAGCGTGCGGTGGTCGCGCTCAGCACCGAGGCCAGCGTCAACGACGCACCACGTCAATACCTCAACCGGTTGTCAGATCTGCTGTTCGTGCTGGCGCGGGTGCTCAACCGTGCCAACCTCGACGGCCTCGGTGGCGACGATGTGTACTGGCGCAGCGAGCGTCTGGCAGCGCAGACCGAACCCGCATCAGCCGACGAACCGTCAGCCTCATCGCCGCCAACGGCTGCTCAGTAGCTGATCGTGCCGCCGCCCATCCGAACCTTCGGGCCGCCCAGCACCAGCACCTGCTCCTCGTCCCAGGACGCAGTCTCGCCGCTGGGTCAGAGCTTGCGTCGCGCCGCGACCGCATCGCTCAAGACCTGCAGCACGGTCAGTGAATCGTCCCAGCCGATGCAGGCGTCGGTGATGCTCTGGCCATAGGTCAGCTTGGCGGGATCGTCCTTGCCGGCGCTGAATTTCTGCGCGCCGGCCAGCAGGTGGCTCTCGACCATCACGCCGATGATGTGGCGTTGGCCGGCGGCCAACTGCGTGCCGATGTCTCGGGCCACCTCGATCTGACGCTGGTGTTGTTTGTTGCTATTGGCGTGGCTGCAGTCGACCATCAACTGCGGCGCCAGCTTGGCAGCCACCAATTCCTGGCAAGCGGCGGCGACGCTGGCGGCGTCGTAGTTCGGTGCCTTGCCGCCACGCAGGATCACGTGGCAGTCTTTGTTGCCCTTGGTCTGGACGATCGCGACCTGACCGTTCTTGTGGACAGACAGGAAATGGTGCGGCCGTGATGCGGCCTGGATCGCATCGGTCGCGATCTTGAGGTTGCCATCAGTACCGTTCTTGAAGCCGATGGGCGCAGACAGGCCTGATGCGAGTTCGCGGTGTACCTGGGACTCGGTGGTCCGTGCGCCGATCGCGCCCCAGCTGATCAAGTCGCCGATGTACTGCGGGCTGATCACGTCGAGGAACTCGCTGCCCGCCGGCATACCCAGCCGGTTGATGTCAACGAGCAACTGGCGAGCGATGCGCAGGCCCTCGTGAATGCGGTAGCTTTCGTCGAGGTAGGGATCGTTGATCAAGCCTTTCCAACCGACGGTGGTGCGGGGTTTTTCGAAATAGACCCGCATCACGATCTCCAGCGTGTTCGCGTACTTCGTTCGTTGGGCTTTGAGCTGGCGAGCGTAATCCAGTGCGGCGGCTGGGTCATGGATTGAGCAAGGGCCGATCACCACCAGCAGTCGGTCGTCCTTGCTGTCGAGGATGCGGCGAACGCTGCGCCGGGTGTCGCCGACGAGTTTTTCGACCGGCGTGCCGGCAATTGGAAAGAAACGGATCAGATGCTCGGGAGGGGGCAATGGGGTGATTTCCTCGATGCGCAGGTCGTCGGTTTCACTGGTCTTCTCGCTCAGCGAATAGCTGTGCATCGGTTCGCTGGTCTCGGGGTGGTGGTGGGACTTCGGCGCCATGATGGGTTCCTGTTGCGGTGAGATCGTCGGTGCAAAAAAAAACCGCCGGGTGTACCGGCGGTTGGTTTGTTCGGGTCGCTTGGTTTACGCGCGATCGCCTCTCAAGCCGCCGGTCAGGGGCGAGAACCAAAAGTACGAAAATCGTGCGGTGCGCATAAGATGAAATGTAGCACGGACAGGACGGCGCTCGGTGAGGCGGCGAGATCAGGCCGTACCGCCGACGGTCAGCCCGTCAATTCGCAGCGTCGGCTGGCCGACACCGACCGGCACGCTCTGGCCTTCCTTGCCGCAAACGCCGACGCCCGAATCGAGCGCCAGATCGTTGCCGATCATCTTCACGCGGGTCAGTGCATCCGGGCCATTGCCGATGATCGTCGCGCCCTTGACCGGGTAGAGGATCTTGCCGTTCTCGACCCAATACGCCTCGCTGGCAGAGAACACGAACTTGCCGCTGGTGATGTCGACCTGGCCGCCGCCGAAGTTGGTCGCGTACAGCCCGCGTTTGATCGACCCGACGATTTCGTCCTTGGTCTTGTCGCCGTTGAGCATGTAGGTGTTGGTCATTCGCGGCATCGGCACATGGGCATAGCTCTCGCGCCGACCGTTCCCAGTGGGCTTGACGCCCATCAGCCTGGCATTCATCGAGTCCTGAATGTAGCCCTTGAGGATGCCGTCTTCGATCAACACGTTGCGCTGCGACGCGCAGCCTTCGTCGTCGACATTGAGCGAGCCGCGGCGGTCGGGCAAAGTGCCGTCGTCGAGCACCGTTACGCCCTTGGCCGCCACGCGCTGGCCGATTCTCCCGGCGAATGCCGACGAGCCCTTGCGGTTGAAATCGCCTTCCAGGCCGTGGCCAATGGCTTCGTGCAGCAGCACGCCGGGCCAGCCCGGGCCCAGCACGACGGTCATCACGCCGGCCGGCGCCGGGCGCGAATCGAGGTTGGTCAGCGCGGCGTTGACCGCTTGGTCGACATAGAGCGTGAGCTGCTCGTCCTGGAAGTAACCCAGGCCGAAGCGACCACCGCCGCCGCCCGAGCCGACCTCCCGTCGGCCGTTGGATTCAGCGATCACGGTGATCGACAGTCGGACCAGTGGCCGCACGTCGGCGGCACGGGTGCCGTCGGCACGAGCGACCATCACGACGTCGTACTCGGCGGCCACACCCGCCATCACCTGCACGACGCGCGGGTCGCGGGCGCGCGCCATTTTTTCGATCTTCTCGAGCAGCGCGACCTTCTGGGTGCTGTCCAGCGTGCCGATCGGGTCGGTGGGCAGGTAGAGCGCGCGGCTGGTCGCGATCCTGGGCTGGCGCGCGAGCTTGACGCGCCGGTTCTGGCCCGCCGCAGCAATGCTGCGAACCGTGCGCGCTGCGTCGAGCAGCGCGGCCTCGGAGATGTCGTCAGAATAGGCAAAAGCTGTCTTCTCGCCGGCCACCGCTCGAACGCCAACGCCTTGGTCGATCGAAAAGCTGCCGCTCTTGACAATGCCTTCTTCCAGGCTCCAGCCCTCGTGGCGGGTGATCTGGAAGTACAGGTCGGCATCGTCGATGCGGTGTTCGCCGATCACGCCGAGCGCCGCAGCGAGCTTGGCCTCGTCCAGACCGAAGGGGTCGATCAGCAGTTGCTGGGCGATGGCTAGGCGTTCGAGGGTGGGTTCGCGCGAGATCATCGGCGGATTGTAGGAGTCGCACGCCGGCTTTGCAGCGCCAGGTTTCACGTTGCGCCGCAGCCCGTCCACTCGGGGGTCAGTCGAGGCTGTGGTCAGCACTTACGTCACGTCATGTCACGTCACGTCACATCACGGCGCGCCGTCAGCGTCGCGCCGCAGCGCCAGCGCACGCTCGTACAAGGCGTTTCGCGGCGCACCGCTCAGCTCGGCTGCCAGTGCGACCGCCTGTTTGAGCGGCAACTCGCGCAGCAATGGCAACAGCAGGCGCTCGGCCTCGGCCGGCAGGCCGGCCGCGCCCGTTGCCGCGGCTAGCGACGGCAGCGCATGCAGCACCAGCACGAACTCGCCGCGGCCACGGTTGGCGTCTGCCGCCAGCCAGGCGGGCAGTTCGCAGGCACGGTGCGTGACGATGGTCTCGAACTGCTTGGTCAATTCGCGGCACAGCGTGATGCGTCGCTCGGGCGCGGCCTCGGCCAATCCAGCGACCAGCGATTCGATGCGGTGCGGCGCTTCGAACAGCACCTGGCAGCTTGGTGCCGCTGCGGCTGCCTGCAGCGCATTGCGCCGGTCCTGGCCCTTGCCGGGCAGGAAGCCCACGAACACAAAGCCTTGGGCCAGCGTGTCGCCGGCCACGCTGAGGGCGGTCACGGCGCTGCTGACGCCTGGGATCGGCATCACCCGGTGACCGGCGGCCACGACCGCAGCCACCAGCAAAGCGCCTGGGTCCGAGATCGCTGGCGTACCGGCGTCGCTGACATAGGCCACGCGCTGGCCTTGCGCCAAGCGTGCGATCACGCTTTGTGCCGCGCCTGCTTCGTTGTGCTGGTGCAGCGCGAGCAGCGGCTTGTCCAACCCGAGGTGGCGCAGCAACTGCCCCGAGACGCGGGTGTCCTCGCAGGCCAGCGCGTCGACCAAGCCCAGCAGATGCACGGCCCGCAGCGTGAGGTCGGCGAGGTTGCCGATGGGCGTGGCCAGCACGTACAGTGTGCCCGTCGGGTGATGCTGGCCGCCGGCGGCAGCATCAGCTGCTTGCATCAGCAGGGAGGGGGCGATGTTCAAGGGTTGGGACCGTGGCGTTCGGCAGCTTGCGAAGCCGCGAGGCCTCAACACCAAGAAGGTTGGTGACAGCGCCGAGGATTCGGCGCTGGCGCATCTGCAGCAGCAAGGCCTGCGCCTGCTGTGCCGCAATTATCGACTGGCCGGCGGACCGCACCAGCCTGGCGCCGAGATCGATTTGATCCTGCTCGAGCCCGACGGTACCCTGGTGTTTGTCGAGGTCCGCGCGAGGCGCGACGGTCACCATGGCGGTGCCGCGGGCAGCGTGTCGTTGGCCAAGCGCCGGCGCATCGTTCGCGCCGCCCAGCATTACCTGCTGGGGCTGACCGTGCTGCCGGCTTGCCGCTTCGATGTGGTGGCAATCGATGGTGATGCATTGCAATGGCTGCGCGCCGCCTTTGACAGCTGAACCCGATCACTTCTCGCTGCAAAGGGGCTGACTTATCATGCAGGTCCATGTTTGAGCAACGTCTTCAGCAGCATTTTTTCGAAAGCGCCGATCTCAAGTACCAGTCGGCCGAGGTGCTGAGCCGTCCAATTGAGGACGCGGCGATGGCGCTGGTCGGTGGGCTCACGGCCGGAGGCCGCGTGTTGGTCGCGGGGCTGGGCGCATCGGCCAATTTGGCGCAGATGTTGGTCAGCGCGCTGCTCGGTGGCCTTGAGCGTGAGCGCCCCGGACTGGCCGCGCTGGCGTTGGGCAACGAAACCACCGTGTTGGCGGCATTGCTCGCCTTGCCGGCGGTCGGTGCGCTCGACCAAGTGCTGGCGCGCCAGGTGGAGACATTGGGCCAACCCGGAGACCTGTTGTTGTTGATCGACTGCGAAGGCGACCATCCCGCGTTGCTGGCTGCCGCGCAGGCCGCACAGGCCAAGGACATGACCGTGATCGCGCTCACTGGGCGCAGTGGCGGCGCACTTCGAGCGCTGTTGACCGAAACTGATGTGCTGGTGGCGGTGCCGCATGAGCGCAGGATTCGCGTTCTGGAAACGCATCTGCTGGTACTGCATTGCCTTTGTGACGCGATTGATCTGCAACTGCTGGGCGAACAGGATCCACCATGAACCTTTTGAAAAGCATTCTTTGGGCGCGCCGCGCCGCACCGCTGGCCGCTTTGTTGGGCGCCACCACGCTGCTGAGCGCTTGCGCGCCGCTGGTGGTGGGCGGTGCGATGGTGGGTGGGGCGATGTCCTTCACCGACCGCCGAACCTCGGGCGCGCAGGTCGAGGACGAGGCGATCGAGTTCAAGGCCGGCGCCCGTGTGCGCGAAGCGCTGGGCGATCGTGGCCATGTCAACGTCACCAGCTTCAACCGCATGGCGCTGATCACTGGCGAAGTGCCGAACGAGGCTGATCGTGCGGCGGCCGAGCAAATTGTCAGTCGGATCGAGAACATTCGCGCCACAGTCAACGAATTGGCGGTCGCTGGCAACACCTCGCTGACCTCGCGCAGCAACGACCTCATCCTGACCAGCAAGGTCAAGGCCGCCTACTTCGAGGCCAAGGACTTGCAGTTCAACGCCATCAAGGTTGTCGCCGAACGCGGGACGATCTTTTTGATGGGACGGGTGACCGAGCGCGAAGCCGCCCGCGCCACTGAATTGGCGCGTGGTTTCAGCGGCGTCACCAAGGTGGTTCGCGTGTTTGAAGTGATCACCGAGGCCGAGTTGGCCCGGATACAGCCGCCGGCTTCGAAATAAGCACGCAGCGCCGACCGGACTATTTCAGCCGCCGTAATAGGCTGGAGGTGTCCCAGCGCCGACCGCCCAGCGCCTGTACATCGGCGTAGAACTGGTCGACCAAGGCAGTGACCGGCAGGCGGGCACCGTTGCGCCGGGCCTCGTCGAGCACCAGGCCGAGGTCCTTGCGCATCCAGTCGACCGCAAAGCCGAAATCGAACTGGTCATCGACCATGGTTTTGCCGCGGTTGTCCATTTGCCAACTCTGGGCCGCACCCTTGCCGATGACCTCGAGCACTTGCTTCATGTCGAGACCGGCTTTGGTGCCAAACGCGATGCCCTCGGACAGCGCCTGCACCAAACCGGCGATGCAGACCTGGTTGACCATCTTGGCCAATTGACCCGCACCGCTGCCGCCGACCAGCGTGACGGCTTTCGAGAAAGCCATCGCCACCGGCTTCATGGCTTCGAAAGGCGCTTCGTCGCCGCCGCACATCACCGTCAGTGCGCCATTGACCGCGCCGGCCTGGCCGCCAGACACCGGTGCGTCGACAAAGCACAGGCCCAGCGTGCGGGCCGCGCCGCAGAGCTCGCGCGCCACTTCGGCTGACGCCGTCGTGTGGTCGACCAACACCGCGCCCTGGGTCATTCCAGCCAGTGCGCCGTCGGCGCCGAGGACGATGGACCGCAGGTCGTCGTCATTGCCGACGCAGGCGAAGACGAACTCGGCGCCTGCGGCCGCTTCGCGCGGCGTCGGTGCAGACTTGCCGCCGTGCTCGGTGACCCAGGCTTGGGCCTTGGCGGTGCTGCGGTTGTAGACGGTGACATGGTGGCCGGCGCCTGCCAAGTGGCCAGCCATCGGATAGCCCATCACGCCCAGGCCGAGAAAGGCGACGCGGCGAGCCGGAGTGGAGTCGTAGGTTTTCATGGCGCGCAGTGTATCGGTGGCTGCCGAGGACTACAGGATGGCCAGGTGATCGGTGCCTTCCGACAGGTCGCGGTGCTGCGCACGCTGGCTGTTGAGCTTGATCTGCAGCCGCAGGTCGTTGACCGAATCGGCGTTTCGAAGCGCGTCCTCGTAGCTGATGTCCTGGCGATCATAGAGGTCGAACAGCGCCTGATCGAAGGTCTGCATGCCAAGCTCGCGCGAACGTTTCATCAATTCCTTGATCTCGGCGACCTCGCCCCGGAAGATCAGGTCGGCGATCAGCGGCGTATTGAGCAGGACCTCGACCGCAGCGATCCGACCCTGGCCCTGCTCGCGCGGCAGCAGTCGCTGCGAGACGATGGCTTTGAGGTTGAGCGACAGGTCCATCAACAGTTGTTGACGCCGCTCTTCGGGGAACAGGTTGATGATGCGGTCCAGCGCCTGGTTGGCGCTGTTGGCATGCAAGGTGGTGATGCACAGGTGGCCGGTCTCGGCGAAGGCGACCGCGTGGTCCATGGTCTCGCGGTCACGGATCTCGCCCATCAGGATCACGTCGGGTGCCTGGCGCAGCGTGTTCTTCAGCGCGGGCTCCCAACCCTCGGTGTCGACGCCGACCTCGCGCTGCGTGATGATGCAATTCTTGTGTGGGTGGACGAACTCCACCGGGTCCTCAATCGTGATGATGTGGCCATGGCTGTGGGTGTTGCGGTGGTCGATCATGGCGGCGAGCGAACTGCTCTTGCCCGAGCCTGTGGCGCCGACCACGATCACCAGGCCGCGCTGTTCCAGACTGATCTGCTTCAGCACTTGGGGCAGGCCCTGGCCGTCGATGGTGGGCAGGACTTGCGGGATGGTCCGCAGCACCATGCCGACATGGCCCTGTTGCATGAATGCATTGACGCGGAATCGGCCCAGGCCCTGCGTCGAGATCGCGAAGTTGCACTCCTTGCTGCGCTCGAATTCGCTGGCCTGGCGCGCATTCATCACCGACCGGGCCAGCGCCAGCGTCTGCTGCCCGGTCAGCGCCTGCGCAGAGATCCGCGTGACTTTGCCGTCAATCTTGATCGCCGGCGGGAAATCGACGGTCAAGAACAGGTCTGATCCGCCGCGGCTGCCCATCAGCCGCAGCAGATCGTTGATGAACTTGGCAGCCTGCCCCTGTTCCATGACGTCGCCCACTCTGTGTTGAAGCGTTGGCGCCGGCCTGGCCGGCAGCCTCTCGCTCAGCCGGGAAAGTTTTCTGGGATCTTGGCCTTGGAACGCGCCTCGGATGGCGAGATCAGGTGGCGCCGCACCAAGTCGGCCAGGTTCTGGTCCAGCGTCTGCATGCCCAGGTTCTGACCGGTCTGGATCGACGAGTACATCTGCGCCACCTTGTTCTCGCGGATCAGGTTGCGGATGGCAGGGCTGCCGATCATGATCTCGTGGGCTGCGACCCGGCCGCTGCCGTCCTTGAGCTTGCACAGCGTCTGCGACACCACCGCTACCAGCGACTCGCTCAGCATCGCGCGCACCATCTCTTTCTCGGCAGCCGGGAAGACGTCGACCACCCGGTCCACCGTCTTGGCCGCGCTGCTGGTGTGCAAGGTACCAAAGACCAGGTGGCCAGTTTCGGCGGCGGTCAGCGCCAACCGGATCGTCTCCAGGTCACGCATCTCGCCGACCAGCACGGCGTCCGGGTCCTCGCGCAGCGCCGAGCGCAGTGCATTGGCAAAGCTCATCGTGTGCGGCCCGACCTCGCGCTGGTTGATCAGACACTTCTTGCTCTCGTGCACAAACTCGATCGGATCCTCGACCGTCAACACATGGCCATATTCGCTTTCGTTCAAGTGGTTGACCATCGCGGCCAGCGTCGTGCTCTTGCCCGACCCGGTGGGACCGGTCACCAGCACCATGCCGCGCGGACGCAAGGCCAGTTCACCGAAGATCTTGGGCGCACCCAGTTGTTCGAGCGAAAGGATCTTGCTCGGGATGGTTCGCAGCACTGCCCCGGCGCCACGGTTCTGGTTGAAGGCATTGACGCGGAAGCGCGCCAGCCCTTGGATCTCGAACGAGAAATCGCACTCCAGCGTCTCCTCGTAGACCTTGCGCTGGGCGTCGTTCATGATGTCGTAGACCATCGCATGCACCGCCTGGTGGTCCAGCGCGTCGACGTTGATTCGGCGCACATCGCCGTTGACCCGAATCATCGGTGGCAGACCGGCCGACAGGTGCAGGTCAGAGGCCTTGTTTTTGACCGAGAACGCGAGCAGTTGGGCGATGTCCATCGGGCTTGAGGTAGGCTCTTTCCATTATGAACACTGTTATCGGCAAGCTGGAGCGGGTCCGTAGCCGGATCGAGGCCGCCTGCGTCGCGGCGGGCCGACCTGTGTCGGGCGTCACGCTGCTGGCGGTGAGCAAGACCCAGCCGGACGCTGCGGTGCGCGATGCCTTTGCCGCCGGCCAGCGCGCTTTTGGCGAAAACTATGTGCAGGAGGCGCTGGACAAAATCGCCGCCACAGCGGACCTGCGATCGCAGATCGAGTGGCATCTGATCGGTCCGCTGCAGAGCAACAAGACCCGGCCGGTGGCTGCAGCGTTTGACTGGGTGCAGTCGGTCGACCGGCTCAAGATCGCGCAGCGTCTGTCCGAGCAGCGGCCGCCCGAATTGCCGCCGCTGCAAGTTTGCTTGCAGGTCAACATCAGCGCCGAGGCCAGCAAGAGCGGGCTGATGCCGGCAGAAGTGCTGGCGGTGGCGCTGGCCGTGGCGGCGCTGCCTCGGCTCACGCTGCGCGGGCTGATGGCGATCCCAGAGCCCAACGGTGACTTCGAAGCGCAGCGCGCACCGCACCGCGAGTTGCGCGAGTTGATGGGCGGGCTCAACGACCGTGGGCTGGAACTCGACACCTTGTCGATGGGCATGAGCGCTGACCTCGAAGCCGCAGTGGCGGAAGGTGCGACCATCGTGCGGGTGGGGACGGCGGTCTTCGGCGGGCGCGGCTTGCCTGCTTGACGGGCCGCTGCGAGCCGACCGCTCACTGGTCGAGTTTGATCCCGGCCTTCTGGATGATGGCACCCCAGCGCTTCGCGTCGGCGTCTAGGAGGCGTTTGAAATCCTCTGCGCTGCCGCCGACTGCGGTCAAACCTTGGCTGTCGAACGCCGCTTTGATGGCCGCGTCGTTCAAGGCGGTGTTGACGTCGGCGTTGATCTTGTCGATCACGGCCTTCGGTGTGCCGGCGGCAGTGAACAAGCCGTTCCAGGCCAGCGACTCGATCTGCGGATAACCGGCTTCGGCCAGCGTGGGCAGCTCTTTCAGGCTGTCGGGCCGCTGGGCAGCGCTGGTCGCGAGCATCCTGACCTTGCCCGACTTGACATGCGGCAGCAGCGCCGGCGCGGTCATGAACGTCGCGTCAGCCTCGCCTTGGGCGACCGCAAACGCGGCGGGTGGCGAGCCGTTGAACGGCACATGGGTGGCCGCAAAACCGGCTTCGCCCATCATCAACGCCATCGTCAGGTGCGCCGAGCTGCCCTGGCCCAGCGACGAATAGTTCAGCTTGCCATCGCGGGCCTTGGCCCAGGCCACGAAGTCCTTGACGGTCTTGACCGGCAGGTTGGCGTTGATGGCCAGCACATTGGGTTGCGAGGTGGTCATCACCACCGGCAGCAGGTCACGCGCCGGGTCGTAAGGCATCTTCTTGTAGAGAAACGGCGCGAACGCGATGGGCCCGTTGAAGCCCAACGCCAGCGTGTGGCCGTCGGGCGGCGCCTTGGCTGCGAGGTCGACCCCCAACATGCCGCCGGCGCCTGGCTTGTTGTCGACCAGCACCGGCTGGCCCCAGCGGTCTTTCAGTTTCTCGGCCAACAGCCTGGCGATGATGTCTAGCGAGCTGCCGGCCGGGGCTGGCACGACGATCTTGACCGGGTGGCTGGGCCAGGCCTGCGCTGAGGCGGTGGGGGCTAGCGCCATGCCCGCCAGGGCCAGCAGCAGCCGGCGATGAAGTGAGGTTTGACGGGCTTTCATGGGTCAACATGCTACCGGGTCGCTGGCCTGACGTCGCCCTCCCCAAGCGGGCGCGGATCGGTCCCGAAGACCTGCGCTTGAGCCGGCGTTGCGCCGCCACGACAGTGAAACTCTCCGCCTTGCGGCAGGTCAAGCCCCGCCCTCGCTGCAGCGCATAGCCTCATATCCAAGGGGTCGAAAACGCAGCGAGCGAATCACTCCAGCGGCCTGGCGAGGCGTCAGGACCCGGTCGAAAAACAGCCGTCAGATCGAAGGTCATCTATGTTGCACCCACGCCCTCGTCCTTATTTCGCTGTGGCCACGATGCTGGCCGTCTTGACCCTGCCGGGTGTGAGTGGGGCGATGGATGCCGATACAGCCCAGGCACTGGCGCGGCAGAACAACTGCTTCAAGTGTCACAGCGTCGACAAGAAAAAGGATGGCCCGGCCTACAAAGAAGTGGCCGCCAAATACAAAGGCAAGCCCGAAGCCCCCGACCGGCTGGTCAAGCACCTGACCACCGGTGAGAAAGCCAAGTTCCCCGATGGTCATGAGGAGGAACACAAGGTGATCAAGGCCAAGGACGCCGCCGAGGTCAAGAACCTCGTCGACTGGATTCTGGCCCAGTAACAACGCAGCGCTGTCGCATTCCGACGCCCTCGGTCAAGAGGCGTCTCGTGCAGGGCCCCATGGTCTGAGGAGGCATCGACATGAACACATTCTTCGCCCACTGGCGCGCACGGCTTGCGCTAGGCGTTCTGCTCGCCCTCGCCGGCCCTGCCATCGCTGCCAACGAGGCTTCAGCGAGCGCGCCGGCGGTGACGGTAGCGGTCAGTGCGGCACTCAACAAGGATGCGGTCTGCACCCGCTGCCATGACGAGAGTGAAACCAAGCCGCTGCTGTCGATCTACCAGACTCGGCACGGTGTCAAGGCAGATTCACGCACCCCAAGTTGCCAGAGTTGCCACGGCGCCAGCGGCCAGCACGTGGCGGGCGGCAAGGGGACTGGCAACGCCAGCCGACCTGCGCCCGAGGTGGTGTTCAAGACGCGCAGCGCCGTCAACCCGGCCAGCGCTGCACTGGTGCAGTCCGACACCTGTATGGCCTGCCACAAGGGCGGCAAGCGCCTGCACTGGGACGCCAGCCAGCACCAAGGGCAGGATCTGCCCTGCGCAGCCTGCCACTCGGTGCACGTCAAGCACGATCCCGTGCTGGCCAAGGCCACGCAAGCCGAGGTCTGCTTTGCCTGTCACAAGACCGAACGCGCCCAGACCCACCGTCTGTCGACACACCCGATCGACGCCGGCAAGATGGCCTGCACCGATTGCCACAACCCGCATGGCTCGGTCGGCCCCAAGCTGTTGGTGAAGAACTCGGTCAACGAGACCTGCGCGACCTGCCATGCCGAAAAGCGCGGCCCGTTCCTCTGGGAGCATCAACCGGTCAGCGACGACTGCAGCAACTGCCACACCCCGCATGGCTCGGTCAACACCGCCCTGCTGAAGGCCCGACCGCCCTTCTTGTGCCAGGCCTGCCACAGCGGTGACCACGGTGCGCAAGTCAACAGCGGCGCCAACCTCGGTGGCGGCGCGGTCACCACGGTCAACGGCATCAACCCGCTGGCCAATGCTGCAGCAAGGGCCCAGCTCGGTGCCCGCGCCTGTCTGAACTGCCACGTGCTGGTGCACGGCTCCAACCACCCGGCCGGGGCGAAGTTCCAACGCTGACGCGACTCAATCTATCAGGAGCAAGTCATGCCTGTACACACGATCAACCTGCCACTGCGCGCCTCGGTCCTGGCGGTGCGGGCGGCCCTGGCTGCGATGCTGCTGTCGACGACTTGCGTCGAGGCGATGGCCGCCGATGCCCAGCCCACGGCGGCCGAGCTCACGACACCCGCCAACGCGGTCGAGATCGGCGCCGGCACGGCCAGCGCCGCCTCGGCCAAGGCCAATGAGTTCAGCGGCCAGCGCGGCAAAGGGCCGTTCGGCGTGTTCAACCTCGATCTGCGCGGCGGTGCCGCCTATGACAGCGAAGACGCGACCCGCTACCGACTGAATGTCCGCGACCTGGGGCTTGAGCGACGCAGCGTGTCGGCCGAGTATGGTGTGCAGGGCCGCTTCCGCCTGGAGTTCGGCTACGACGAGTTGCGCCGCGACAAATCCGACACTTACCAGACGCCGTTTCTGGGCGCGGGCACCAACAGCCTGACCCTGCCTTCGACCTGGCTGGTGCCGCTGGTGCCGCGGCTCAGTGTGGTGGCGCCTGCTGCCAGCACGTCCGGAGGTGCCAACGCGAGGGGCTTGTCCCCGGACGTGACGGCTTCGAGAGCGCTGATCAGCGGCGTGCTCACTGCGCCGACCCTGGCCCAGGGCGCCACCGCGGCGGGTCTTCAGGCGGCCGACTTGCCTTTGTTCCAGTCGGTCAACCTGTCGACCAAGCGTACCCGCTACGGCCTCGGCATCACCTACGAGCTTGACCCGCGCTGGCAGCTGGCCGCCAGCTACAACCATGAGGACAAGTCGGGCCTGAAGGCCATGGGCACCGTCACGCGCTACACCAACGGTGACATGTCGGCCATCATCCCTGACCTGATCGATCAGACCACCGAGCAGTTGAACCTCGGCGTGACCTACGCCGGCCAGAAGCTGACGGTCAACGCCGCCTACTACGGCACGTTATTCGTCAACAACGTGACGTCGATGAGTTGGGCCAACTGGGCTTTCCCGAGCAATCTGCAGACCATGAGCAGCGCGCCGAACAACCAGTTTCATCAGCTCAGCCTCACCGGCAGCTACCTGCTGGACAGCACCACGCGCCTGACAGCCAATGCCTCTTATGGACGCAGCACCCAGGATGCCACGCTGCTGACCGACGCCAGCACGCCGTTGGTGCCGGTGTCCTCGGCGCAGGGCTTGGTCGTCAGCCAAGGGCTGAACCTCAAGCTGGTGAGCCGGCCGATCAAAGGCCTGACCCTGGCCGCGGCCTACAAGTTTGACGAGCGTGACAACCGCACGCCCGTCAACACCTTCGGCTACTACGACGCGGGCGAACTCAAGAGCGGCAACTCGGTGTTTGCGGCCAATTTCCCTGGCCTGGGTAGCAATGCCAATCTCAATGCCAACCGTCCTTACAGCAAGCGACTGAACCAATTCAACCTGGACGCCGACTACGCGCTGGCCCGTGGCCAGGCCTTCAAGGCGGCTGCCGAACTGCAGAAAATGGACCGCTATTGCAGCGGCACCTGGATTGCCTGTGTCGATGCCAACAACAGCAGCGAGGCCACGCTGCGGGCGGAGTGGCGTCTGAACGCGCTGGAAAACCTGGGCGTGCGAATCGGTTTGTCCCGCGCGCACCGCAGCGTCGACTACAACGAGAACGCCTTCCTGGCCTTGGTGCCAGCGGCCAATCTGTCGCCTGCTGGTGCGCCCGGCGGGTCGACGGCCTATGGCACGCTGACCGCGCTGGGCCTGACGGGCTACGGCCCTTGGCTGGGCCTGAACCCGCTGCCGACTGCCGGGTCGGCGCAGGCCTTCTTCTTTGCCAACAACAACGCGCTGGCCAACTCGCTGTACGGCAACCAGAACCGCATCAGCGAATTGCCCGGGATGCGCCGCTTCAACCTGGCCGACCGCAACCGCGACAAGCTGCGCAGCAGTCTGCAATGGCAGGCCAGCGAGACGCTGTCGCTGCAGGCCGCAGCCGACATCAGTGCCGACCGCTACAGCCATTCGAGCTATGGCCTGACCAGCGCCCGCAGCCTGGCCATCAACCTTGACGGCACCTGGAACCCCGACGACTACACCGCGCTGACGCTGTATGCGACGTCCGAAGACCAGCGCTCGCGCAGCGCTGGCAACAGCTATACCGCCAACAGCACGACGGCCAACGTGGGTGGGTTCACGGCAATCTCCGGCGGTTGTTACGCCACCGTCGCGCTGCGCAATGCGAGCAACAAGGTCGATCCCTGCCTGGACTGGCAGGCCGACATGCGTGACCGCGTCGACACGCTGGGCTTGAGTCTTGCGCGCAAAAACCTGGTCGGCGGCAAGCTCGACTTGCAAGGTGGTATCAGCTACAGCCAGGCGCGCTCGGACATCGGCATGAACGGCGGCAACTATGCCAACAACCCCTTGGCGGTGGCAGGCGCAGCAGCAGGGACTATCGCGGCCTATTACATCCCGGCCACGGCGCTGCCCACGGTCAAGACCGACATCACGGCCTTGCGCTTGAGCGGTCGCTACACGCTGACCAAGGAGCAAGCGGTGCGCATCGGCTACAGCTGGCAACACCTCTCAGCGCAGGACTGGGCCTATGACGGTCTTCAGGTCGGCGGCTTGAGCGGGGTGCTGCCCACCAACGAGAAGCTGCCGACCTACAACGTGCACACCTTGGTAGTGTCCTACCAGTACAGCTGGCGCTGAACCCTCGCGCCGGCGAACCGACCAGAACGAGAACTCTATGCGCCTGGATACCCCCGGATTCATCCACCGCTGCTGGACGGCCCTGCGCCGACCCAGCGCGAAGTGGTCCATGCTGGTTTTGCTGGTCGTCGGCTTTGGTGGGGGCATTCTTTTCTGGGGCGGTTTCCACACCGGGCTGGAAGCGACCAACACGATGGAGTTCTGCATCTCTTGCCATGAAATGCGCGACAACGTCTACGTCGAGTACCGCGAGACCATCCACTACAGCAACCGGGCCGGCGTGCGGGCGATCTGCTCGGACTGCCACGTGCCGCACGCATGGGGGCCCAAGATGGTGCGAAAGGCCAAGGCGGCTTTGGAAGTCTGGGGCAAGCTGACGGGCTCGATCGACACCCGCGAGAAGTTCGAGGCCAAGCGCATGACGCTCGCCACCCATGAATGGGAGCGGATGAAGGCCAATGGCTCGCAGGAATGCCGCAACTGCCACAGCTTCGACGCGATGAGCGGCCAGATCCAGAAGCAGAGCGTTTACAAGAAGCACATGGCTGCGAAAGACGCCGGCAGGACCTGTATCGACTGCCACAAGGGCATCGCCCACCACCTGCCCAAGGAGTACAAGGACGACGACGAGTGAGCTGCGCGGCCGGGCACCGACCGTCAGCCGCTAAGGGTACAGACCGCGCTCTTGGCGCGCGGTCAGGATGCGCTCGCAGGCCACCGCGAAGGCGGCAGTGCGCAAGCTGATGTGGTGCCGGTCGGCCTGATCCCAGATCTTCCCGAGCGCGCCGACCAGGATCTGGTCGAGCTTGACATTGATCTCCTCCTCGGTCCAAAAGAAGGACGAGAAGTCCTGCACCCATTCGAAATAGCTCACCGTCACGCCGCCGGCGTTGCAGATCACGTCGGGCACGACCAGCACGCCACGTTCGGCCAGGATGTCGTCTGCCGCCGATCCGGTCGGGCCGTTGGCGCCTTCCAGCACCAGCCTGGCCTGGAGGCGCTGGGCGCGCGCCGCGGTGATCTGGTTCTCCAACGCGGCTGGGATCATCACGTTGCAGTCCACGTCCCAAAACGCCTCGGCGTCGATCACCTCGGCGCTGCTGAAACCAGCCACGCCGCCGCTGGCCTGGACATGGGGGACCAGCCGAGACAAATCCAGGCCCGCGCCGTTGAAGATGCTGCCACTGTGGTCCTGCACTGCGATGACCAGCGATCCGGCCTGGCCGAACAATTCCGCCGCTGCCGAGCCGACATTGCCGAAACCTTGCACCGCCAACCGGGCGCCTTGCAGGTCCAGGCCGATGCGGCGTGCTGCCTCGCGCCCGGTCACAAACACACCGCGCCCGGTCGCTTTGATCCGGCCCATGCTGCCGCCCAGGTGGATGGGTTTGCCGGTGACCACGCCGGTGGCGGTGGCGCCGGTGTTCATCGAGTAGGTGTCCATCATCCAGGCCATCACTTGCGGGTTGGTGTTGACATCCGGCGCCAGAATGTCCTGCTGCGGCCCGATGACGATGCCGATCTCGCTGGTGTAGCGCCGCGTCAGCCGCTCCAGCTCCTTGCGCGACAACTGCTGAGGATCGACCCGGATACCTCCCTTGGCGCCGCCGAAAGGCAGGTTGACCGCGGCGTTTTTCACGCTCATCCAGGCCGCCAGCGCCATCACCTCTTCGAGCGTGACCTCGGGGTGGTAACGCACGCCTCCTTTGCCTGGGCCGCGCGTCAGGCTGTGCTGCACCCTGTAGCCTTCGTGGTGGGCGATGCGGCCGTCGTCCATCTCGATCGGCACATCGACGATCAGCACCCGCTTGGGCCTTTTGAGCGTTTCGGCCCAGCGCGCCAGCGGCCCCAGGTGTGGGATCACCCGGTCGATCTGCGTCAGGTAAGTCCCCCAGGGGCTGTCGGGGCTGGGGTGGACATAGGAAAGCGTCATGCGGGCACCTCGGCTGGAAATTGGGCCAAGTCTCCGGTGGTGATCGATACACTGGCCTGATGAACGTCAAGCCCCAATCCACGATCGCCTTCATCGGCGGCGGCAACATGGCCAGCGCCTTGATCGGCGGGCTGATCCGCGCTGGCCGCTCGCCCGCCGACCTGCTGGTCGTCGAGCCCTTCGAGGCTCAGCGCGACAAGCTTCAAGCCGATTTCGGCCTGCGTTGTCTGGCGGCTGCCGATCCAACGCTGGCCGACGCCGCGCTGGTGGTCTGGGCCGTCAAGCCGCAGTTGTTCGCGCCAGCCGCCGCGCCGTGCAAGCCTTTCGTGGCGGGCGCGCTGCAGCTCAGCGTGATGGCGGGCATCCGCAGCGAAACGATGGCCCAAGCGCTGGGGCAGGTGCTCGACCGCGCCCGAATTGTCCGCAGCATGCCCAACACGCCTGCGCTGATTGGCCGCGGCATTGCCGGCCTCTATGCCCGGCCGGCTGTTAGCGTTGCCGAGCGTGCGTTAGTCGAGCAGGTGCTCATGCCGACCGGCTCGCTGGTCTGGGTAGATCGCGAGGCCGATCTCGATGCGGTGACCGCGTTGTCGGGTTCCGGCCCGGCCTATGTGTTCTATTTTCTCGAGGCGATGATGGATGCCGCCAGCGAGATGGGTTTGTCGCCAGCGCAGGGCAAGCAGCTAGCGCTGGCCACCTTTGATGGTGCGACCGCGCTGGCCGCGCAGTCCGACGAATCACCGGCCGTGCTGCGCGAGCGCGTGACCAGCAAAGGCGGCACCACTCACGCGGCGCTGGAGTCCCTGCGCGGCGATGGCGTCGGGCCGGCGCTGGTGCGCGCGGTGCGTGCAGCCCAGCAGCGGGCCAAGGCATTGGGGGACGAGTTCGGCGGCTGATCCGCGGCGTGCCGGGCGCTCAGCCCGACGGACGACGCAGCGCCAGATCCAGCGCCACACCGGCGAACACCGCTGCGCCGACCCAGTGGTTGAACCTGAAAGCCTTGAAACAGCCCTCGCGGCTGCGCTGGCGGATCAGGCCAAAGTGCCAGACTGCCTGGGCTGCCGCGGCCGCGATGCCTAGCAAAAAGATCCGGCCCAGTCCCAGCGACCAGCCCAAAGTGGCCCAAGACGCCAGGTAGGCGCCGTAGCACAGCATCACCGCCGCAACGTCCCATCGTCCCAGCGTGATCGCTGAGGTCTGGATGCCGATGACCAGGTCATCGTCGCGGTCGACCATCGCATACTCGGTGTCGTAGGCCAGTACCCAGCACAGGTTGCCCAGCAGCAGCCACCAGGCCTGCGACGGCACGGCTGCGCTGACCGCCTGCAACCCGCCTTCTCGGCCCCCGTGCACTGCTGAGAACGCCATCGGGATGCCGAAGCTGAAGGCCAGGCCCAGCACCGCCTGCGGGATCGCCAGCACGCGCTTGGCGTAGGGGTAGGCGATCGCGATCGCCAGCGCAGCGAATGACAGGGTGATGGTCGGCTGGTTCGTGCTCAGCACCAGCGCGAAGGCGGCCGCGGCCAGCAAGGCGCCCAGCATCAAGGCCTCGATGGATGACAGCGCGCCGCTGGTGACCGGGCGCTGTGCAGTGCGCTTGACATGGCGGTCGAAGTCTCGATCGGCGACGTCGTTGATGCAGCACCCGGCGCTGCGCATCAACACCGTGCCCAAGCTGAACACCAGCAGCAAGTGCCAGCCCGGAAAGCCTTCGGCGGCGATCCACAGCGCGCTCAACGTCGGCCACAGCAACAGCAGCCAGCCGGCGGGACGGTCCCAGCGGATCAGTTGCAGGTAAAGCGTCAGGCGCTGTTGCATCGGGGCCGGATTGTGGCATTCGGACGGCGCCTGGCCGCCCGATAATGCCGGCCTGCTCCAAGGACAGCCCATGCCAACCCATCCGTTTCTCGACCTGCATCCCGAGGTGGCGGCCGCGCTGGAGCATGGTCGGCCCGTGGTGGCGCTGGAGTCGACGATCATCAGCCACGGCATGCCCTGGCCGCAGAATGCGGAGACAGCGTTGGCGGTCGAGGCCGAGGTTCGTGCGCAGGGTGCGGTGCCTGCCACGATGGCAGTGATCGCCGGTCGCTTGAAGGCCGGGCTGAGTCGGGCCGAGATCGAAAGCCTGGGCCGGACGGGTCAGCAAGCCATCAAGACCAGCCGGCGCGACTTGCCTTTTCTGGTCGCCAGCGGCGCCACCGGTGCGACCACCGTCGCGGCGACGATGATCGTCTCGGCGCTGGCCGGCATCAAGGTGTTTGCGACCGGCGGCATCGGCGGTGTCCACCGCGGTGCGGCGACCAGCTTCGATGTCTCGGCCGACCTGCAGGAGCTCGCACGCACCGAGGTCGCGGTCGTTTGCGCCGGGCCGAAGTCCATCCTCGACCTGGGGCTGACGCTGGAGTACCTGGAGACCCACGGCGTGCCGGTGATCGGCTATGGCACCGACGAACTGCCGGCATTCTTCACCCGCGACAGCGGTTTCGGCGTCGATGTCCGACTGGATACGCCGGCCGAGATCGCCCGCGTGATGCAGGCCAAACAGGCACTTGGCCTGGGGGGTGGGTTGCTGATCGCCAACCCGATCCCGGCTGAGTTCGCGCTGCCGCGCCAACTGATCGACAGCGCCATTGCGCAGGCCTTGGTCGATGCGACCCTGCGGGGTGTTGCCGGCAAGGCGCTGACGCCCTTTCTGCTCGACCGCGTCAATGCGCTGACCGGCGGCTTGAGCCTGTCGGCCAACATCGCGCTGGTGCTCAACAACGCGCGGCTGGCGGCGAACGTGGCGCGGGCACTTGCTGAGGGCGGCCGGCCTGATTGAGCCGATGGGCGCGTCGGCCAACCCGCGGCGCGTTCAGCCCTCGAGCCGCTTCTGAAACACCAGCCCCGCATGCTCGCGCAGCGCGTGGAACTTGATCTTCGGCCAGTTGGCCTCGATCGCCCGCAGTTCGGGCGCGTATTCGACCAGCAGTGTCGGTGCGTTCACCGCGTCATGGGCCATGCGGTGGCTGTTGCCCTCGATGAAGCGTGCCAGCTCTTTTTCGTCGGCGGCCGCGCCCTGGCCGGTCTCGCAAGTCACCCAGCGCGCGATCGAGAAGCGGCAGGGACTGATGCGGGCTTTGCAGCCGTATTCGTGTTCGAGTCGGTGCGCCACCACTTCGAACTGCAGCTGACCTACCGCGCCCAGCATCAACACGCTGCCGACCATCGGCCGGAAGACCTGGATCGCACCCTCTTCGCCGAGCTGGGTCAGCCCAGCCTTGAGCTGCTTGGTCTTCAGCGGGTCGGCCACCTCGACCATGCGGAACATCTCGGGCGCGAAAAAGGGCAGTCCGGTGAACTGCAAGGCCTCGCCCTCGGTCAGCGTGTCGCCGAGCTGCAGCACACCGTGGTTGGGGATGCCGATGATGTCGCCGGCGTAGGCTTCGTCGAGCAACTCGCGGCGCTGGCTGAGGAATGACACCACGGTGTTGGGCCGCAGTTCTTTGCCCGATCTCACCACCTTGAGTTTCATGCCGCGTTCGAAATGGCCACTTGCCACCCGCAGGAAGGCGATCCGGTCGCGGTGGCTGGGGTCCATGTTGGCCTGGATCTTGAAGACCACGCCGGTGAATTTGGACTCCTCTGGATGCACCAGGCGCTGCATCGCCGGGCGATCACCGGGCGGTGGCGCCAGATCGACCAGCGCGTCCAGCACCTCCTGGACGCCAAAGTTGTTCACCGCCGAGCCGAAGAACATAGGCGTCTGTCGGCCCGCCAGGAACTCGGCTTCGTCAAACGCTGGCGCAGCGTCGCGTACCAGTTCTACCTCGCCCGCGGCCTGCTCGTAGGCGGCGCCGAAGCGCTTGACCAGGATCGGGTTGTCCAGACCGTCGATGATCTCGTCGTTGTCGTTGGCCCGGTCCTCGCCTGGTTTGAAGACCCGCATCTGGTGCTTGCGCAAGTCCATGACCCCGCCGAAGAACTTGCCCATGCCGACCGGCCAGGTGAAGGGCACGACCGTCATGCCGAGTTCGCGCTCGATCTCATCCATCAGGTTCAGCGGCTCCTGCACCTCGCGGTCCATCTTGTTGACGAAGGTCAGGATCGGTGTGTTGCGTGCGCGGCAGACCTGCAGCAGCCGGCGCGTCTGCGGCTCGACGCCGTTGGCCGCGTCGATCACCATCAGCGCGGCGTCCACCGCGGTCAGCACGCGGTAGGTGTCTTCGCTGAAGTCTTGGTGGCCAGGCGTGTCGAGCAGGTTGATCACGCAGTCTCGATATTCCATTTGCATCACGCTCGATGCGACCGAGATGCCGCGCTGCTTTTCGATCTCCATCCAGTCCGAAGTGGCGTGGCGACTGGCCTTGCGTGCCTTGACCGAGCCGGCAATCTGGATCGCGCCCGAGAACAGCAGCAGCTTCTCGGTCAGCGTGGTTTTGCCCGCGTCAGGGTGCGAAATGATGGCAAAAGTGCGCCGACGGCGCACTTGGGTGGACAACTCGGTGGACATGGATGCCCTTTGCAGGCGGCCTGGCCCGGGTTCGGGCCTTGGGCGGGAGCGACACACGATGTGCGTCGACGGTGTCGGCAGTCGATTATCGCCGCCGGCACGCCCCCTTTGCGTTCGTCACGCTGGTGCGGAGTGGCGCCGTTTTGGTGCGCTCAACCGCTGACGACCCGACCACCGGTGAGCCGGGTCAGCGCACGGGGCGGTGCATCAGCGGGCGGCAGAACATTTTGGCCGCCTGGCATGCCAAGTGCTATGGCTGTGGTCAGATAATCTTTCTTTCCAAACTACTAGGATCCGCCATGCATGGTCTTCACCGCCCTCTTTCTTTGATCGCTGCCGCCGCGTTGCTGGCGGGTGGCTTGGCCGCCCCGGCGCAGGCCGCCGATTGGAGCGACACCTCGATTGGTTATCGCACCGGCAGCAAGTACGCCGAGCCCTTCAACGGCAAGGACATCGCCAAGAACATCGTCAACCTGAACCACGCCAGCGGCTACAAGTACGGCTCCAACTTCTTCAACGCTGATCTGCTGCTGTCAGACAAGATCGACCCGGCCGGCAAGGGTTCGACCAACGGCGCCCAAGAGGTCTATGTGGTCTACCGCCACACGCTGGATTTGGAGAAAGCCACCGGTTCGGCCTTTAAGTTTGGCCCGGTGCGTGGCGTCGGTCTGACCGCCGGCTTCGATTTCAACACCAAGACCGATGCGGGTTACAACTCGAAGAAGCGCATGGTCGTTGCCGGCCCGACGCTGATGATGGATGTGCCTGGCTTCTTGAATGTCAGCCTGCTCGGGTTGTGGGAAAGCAATGCGCCTTACAGCACCTTCACCGGTGTCAGCACACCGCGCTACAGCTACGACACGCACCCGATGTTGTCGGCGTCCTGGGGCATCCCGCTGGGCAAGGACACAGGCTTCTCGTTCGAAGGCTTTGCCAACCTGATCGCTTCCAAGGGCAAGAACGAATTCGGTGTCGCCACCGCGCCCGAGACCAACATCGATGCCCAGATCATGTACGACATGGCGGCGCTGACTGGGTCCAAAGGCAAGTTCAAGATCGGCCTGGAATACCAGTACTGGAAGAACAAGTTCGGCAACGACACCGCCGGCGCTGCTGGCAAGGGCGCCACTGCCAGGACCCCGATGCTGCGGGCCGAGTACCACTTCTGACCCCATTGCTGCACCCCGGAGATATCGAAACATGAAAGCGCGCCTTCGACCCGGTGGCGTCGTTGCAAATCCTCGCGATACCTCGGGTATCGCTGCGGTTTGCGCCTAGCCATCGGGCCGAATCCATCGCTTTCATCTTGTTTCGATCCTTCCGGGTCCCAGCACTAGTCCGGCGCCTGCTGGCGCCGGTCTTTGCGCTCACTTGCCGGTCAGCTTGGCCTTGATATCCTGGCCAATGCCTTTGTTGACGAACTGCAGTGTGGCGACCTTGGACAGATCGACCTCGCCGGGCTTGTACAGCCCGGCTTTGACCATCTGGGCATAGAAGTCAGCGATGCGCGGCGCGTTCATCGCGCCGATGCCTTGGGTCGCGGCCTCGCCCGAGTCGACGATGCCCTGCGACTTCATCAGCGCCACCGAGGCCTCCATCTCGGTGTTGCTCATTTCGGGGTTGTCGCGGGTCATCAGGTCGGCGGCCGCTTTTCGGTTGCCGTAGAGGTAGTTCACCCAACCGATCGCCGATGCGTCGACAAAGCGTTGAACCAGATCCGGCCGGCTCTTGACCACCTCAGTGCGGGCCTCGATCAGCGTGCTGTAAGTTGAAAAGCCATGGTCGGCCAGCAGATGGACCACCGGCTTGAACTTGCCCTGGTTCTCGATGTAGATCGGTTCTGCCACCGAGTAGCCTTGTTGGATCGACTTGGGATTGGCCAGGAAAGGGCCGAGGTTGTAGTTGTAGGGCTTGAGCGCTTCGTCGCGGAAGCCATGCGTGACTTTCAGCCATTGCCACCAGCTGAACTGGCCGTCCTTGGCGATCAACGCCAGCGGGGCGTCTTTGAGCGCCTCAAATTTCTCGTGGCCTTGGCCAGGGTGGGCCAATAGCGCTTGAGGATCTTTCTGGAACATCGCGGCGACCACCACGGTGGGCACCTTGTTCTTGACGTTGTCGAAGCTGTGCAGCAGGTTGCCCGTCATCAGAAAGTCGATCCGTCCTGCCGGCAGCAGGGGCCGGTTGTTGACCTGCGGACCGCCTGGCTGGATCGTGACGTCCAGGCCGTACTTCTTGTACGTGCCGTCGGCCAAGGCCTGGTAGAAACCGCCGTGCGCAGCCTGGGCTTTCCAGTTGGTGGCGAAGACCACTTTGTCCAGGGCCTGGGCCTGGGCGTTGGCGGCCAGCAGTGTGGCGGTGAGGCAGAAGGACCAACAGAGCCGCATGGGCATCTCCTTTGTCATGTCTAGGATTTCATCAAAGCTGGCGGGCCGATTCTGATGCATGCCAGGGCCCCAGCAGCCGGCGCGACAGCGCGTTGAACAACCAGAAAATCATCACGCCGGTGGCGACCAGCAGGCTCAGCGCAGCGAACATTTTCGGGGTTTCGGTGCGAAAGCTCGCCTCCAAAATGCGCGAGGCCAAGCCGGTCTCGCGGCCTGCTGCGCCGGCGACCATCTCGGCGGTGACGGCGCCGATCAGACTCAGGCCGCCCGAGATCTTCAGGCCTGCGATGAAGTAGGGCAGGGCTGCGGGCATGCGCAGCAGCCTGAGCCGTTGCCAGGGCGTGGCGCGGTACAGGCGGAACAGGCTGCGCAGCTGTGGGTCTGCCGCGCGCAGGCCGACCACGGTGTTGGACAGGACCGGGAAGAACGCGACGATCCAGGCGCACAGCAGCAGTGCTGCGTTGGTGCTCTCGACGTAGATCAGGATCAGCGGCGCGACCGCGACGATCGGCGTGACCTGCAGCACCACCGCGACCGGGAACAGTGCCCGCTCGAGCGTGGGCGATAGCGCGAACACCGCGGCGATCAGCGCGCCACCCGCGCAGGCCAGCGCCAGCGCGCCGAAAGTGATCTTCAGCGTGACCCACCAGCTGCTGGCCAGCGAGCCGAAATTCGCCACCAGCGTCTGGGCCACCAGCGACGGCGCGGGCAGCGTGTAGGCGGGGATGTCGGCGGCGCGAACCAGCAACTCCCAGGCGGCGATCAGGCCGAGCATCACCGCCATTGGCAAGCCGTTTTCGCGCCAGGACGGTTTCATCATTTCTCCCCGGCGGGTGGTCGAATCGATTCATGCGCATCGGCCAGCGCTGCGCCCAGTTGGCGGCAGGCCTCAGCAAAGCTCGGCGAATGGCGAAAGTCGGGTTGGCGCGGGTATGGCTGGTCTATCGACAGCTCGAACACGACCCGGCCCGGACGGGCTGCCATCACCAGCACGCGCTGGCTCAGGAACACCGCCTCCGCCACACTGTGGGTGACGAACAGCGCGGCCATCGCCCGACCATGCCACCAGGCCAGCAGGTCGGCGTTGAGTTTCTGGCGCGTGATGTCATCGAGTGCGGCGAAGGGCTCGTCCATCAGCAGCACGCGTGGCCGGGTTACCAGCGCACGTGCGATCGAGGCCCGCATCTTCATGCCGCCCGACAGTGCGGCAGGGTAGGCTTGCGCGAAGTCGCTCAGGCCGACGCTGGCCAGTACCTGGCGCACCTCGGGTGCGGCGTCGGCGCGCGATCGGCCCTGCAGCCTCAGCGGCAGCCAGACGTTGTCGAACACGCTCGCCCAGGGCATCAGCGTGGGCTCCTGGAACACGCAGGCGGTCTGGCCATCAGGACCTGGCAGCAGCGCGGGTGCGCTGAGCTCGCCGCCGCTGGCGGTCTCGAGGCCGGCGGCCAGCCTCATCACGGTGCTCTTGCCGCAACCCGAGGGCCCGAGCAGTGCGACGAACTCGCCGGCGCTCACGCTCAACGACACACGGTCCAGTGCCTGCAGACCATCGGCAAAGCGCTTGTCGACCTGGTGCAGCGAGATCAGCGGCGGGGTTTGGGTCTGGGGCATCGGGTCAAAACTATGCCTGGATTCGTTGCCACCGGGATGCTCGTTGCTGCAAGTCCCTACACGCCTGTGCAGCGCGGGCGCCATCTACTCAGGACAGCCGCACCACCCCCTCGAGCTCGCAGGCATAGACCGCATTGCGCAGCGCGGCGATCGCTTCGTAGCGGGTGAAGCTGCGTCGCCAGGCCAGCACCACGCGCCGGCTCGGCACTGGCGTCTCGAACGGGATGTAGCGCACATGGTCGCTGCCGCTGGAACGCTCGAACGCGCGGACGCTGAGCTGCGGCACCACGGTGATGCCCATGCCTGAGGCCACCATGTACCGGATGGTCTCGAGCGATGAGCCCTCGAAGCTCTTCTGGATGCCCTCGGCATCGCTCGCAAAGCGAGCGAACTCGGGGCAGACCTCGAGCACATGGTCACGGAAGCAGTGGCCGGTGCCCAGCAGCAGCATGGTTTCTTGCTTCAACTCTTCGGCGGTGATGCGATCGCGTTTGGCCAGCGAGTGGCCGCTCGGCACAGCCACCAGAAAGGGCTCGTCGTAAAGCGGCGCGACCGCTAGCCCGGTGTCCGGAAAGGGCTCGGCCATGATCGCGCAGTCGAGCTCACCGCTGCGCAGCATTTCCAGCAGCCGCACGGTGAAGTTCTCTTGCAGCATCAGCGGCATCTGCGGGGTCCGTTCGATCGTGTTGCGCACCAACTCGGGCAGCAGGTAGGGTCCGATGGTGTAGATCAGCCCGAGCCGAAGCGCCCCCGACAGCGGGTCTTTGCCGCGCTTGGCGATCTCTTTGATCCCGGCGGCTTGTTCCAGCACGGTCTGCGCCTGCTGCACGATGGCCTCGCCCAGCAGCGTGACGCTGACCTCGGTGGTGCCGCGCTCGAACAGCCTGACCTCGAGTTCTTCCTCGAGCTTCTTGATCGCCACGCTCAGCGTGGGCTGTGACACAAAGCAGGCCTCAGCCGCCCGGCCGAAGTGCTTCTCGCGGGCGACGGCAACGATGTAGCGGAGTTCGGTGAGGGTCATCCTTGGATTATCGAGTTGTGCTGCGTCAGGCCCTGCGCAGGCAGGCCCTGACGTCCAGCTCAGGCTTGCAGCCCGCGTGGCGCGAGACGCACCACCCATTCGCAGGCGTCAGGCCCTGCGCAGGCAGGCCCTGACGTCCAGCTCAGGCTTGCAGCCCGCGCGGCGCGAGACGCACCACCCCTTCGCAGGCGTCAGGCCCTGCGCAGGCAGGCCCTGACGTCCAGCTCAGGCTTTCAGGAAATCGGCTCGGGTGTCTAGCCAGCGTGCCACATGCGCGCGTGCCGCCACCGCGTGCTTGGACAACAGCTCGGGCGCCAGACTTCGGGCTTGTTGCAGCAACGGCGCATCGTCGTCCAGATCGGCAAACCGCAGCAGGGCATCGCCGCTCTGGCGCGCACCCATGAATTCGCCAGGGCCGCGGATCTCGAGGTCGCGCCGGGCGATCTCGAAGCCATCGTTGGTCTCGGCCATCGCCCGCAGCCTGTCCTTGCCGGTGGCCGACAGCGGTCCCTGGTAGAGCAGCACACAGACGCTGGCCACCGCGCCTCGGCCGACCCGGCCGCGCAGTTGGTGCAACTGGCTCAGCCCGAAACGCTCGGCATGTTCGATCACCATCAGGCTGGCGTTGGGCACATCGACGCCCACCTCGATCACGGTCGTGGCCACCAGCAGCTTGAGCTCGCCACTGATGAACTGAGCCATCACCGTGGCTTTGTCGGCTGGGCGCATCCTGCCGTGCAGCAGCCCGACGGCATGGCCTGGCAGCGCAGCGCTGAGCTGTGCGTGGGCTTCGGTGGCGTTTTGCAGATCCAGCGTCTCGCTCTCGTCGATCAACGGACAGACCCAGTACACCTGGCGGCCTCGCCCGACCTCGTCGGCGATGCGGGCGATGACCTGGTCGCGCCGGTTGTCGGCAAACACCTTGGTCACGATGGGCGTGCGGCCTGGCGGCAACTCGTCGATGGTGCTGACGTCGAGGTCGGCGAAGTAAGTCATCGCCAGCGTTCGCGGTATGGGCGTGGCACTCATCATCAGCAGGTGCGGCTCCAGTGCTGGCCTGAGGCTTGTGGTGTCGGTGGGCGCCAGCTTGCGTCGCAGCTCCAGCCGCTGCGCCACGCCGAAGCGGTGCTGCTCATCGATGATCGCCAGCCCCAGCTTGGCGAAGTGCACATCTTCCTGGATCACCGCCTGGGTGCCGACCACCAGCCCGGCCTCACCCGAGGCCACGCGTTCGACCATCTGGCGTCTGCCACGGCCTTTTCGGCTGCCCGTGAGCCAGGCGATGCCCACGCCCAGCGGCTCCAGCCACTGCACCAGTTTGCGGAAATGTTGCTCGGCCAGCAATTCGGTCGGTGCCATCAGCGCGCATTGCCAGCCCGAGTCGATCGCCACGGTCGCAGCGAGCGCGGCGACCACGGTCTTGCCCGAACCCACATCGCCCTGCAGCAAGCGGTGCATTGGCACTGCGCCGTCGCCGGTAGCGCCGGCCTCGGGCGGACGCATCAGGTCGCTCGCGATCTCTTCGGCGACGCGGCGCTGGGCGGCGGTGAGCTGGAACGGCAGTGCCGCCAACAGCCGCTCGTGCAGGCCCCCTGTTTCTGCGCGCAGCAGCGGCGCGCGCAGCCTCGCCCGTTCGCGCTGGGACGCCAGCTGCGACAGCTGCTGGGCCAGCAGCTCTTCGAACTTCAGCCGCTGCCAGGCCGGTCGGCTGCGGTCCTCCAGCACGCTCATCGCTGCGCCGGCGGGTGGGTGGTGCAGGCTGTGCAGTGCTTCGCGCAGGCTGGGCAGTCCGGTCGGCACGGTGCCCGGCGGCAGGACCTCGTCAAGCGCCGCGCGCCGCAGCGCCGCAGCCACCACCTTGCGCAAATAGGCCTGCGGCAGTTGGGCACTGGTGGGGTAGACGGGGGTCAGCGCCGTGGCCAGGGGGCTGTTCTCGTCGACCGCTTTGAACTGCGGGTGGACCATCTCGCGGCCGAAGAAGCCGGCATGGGCCTCGCCGCGAACCCGCACCCGCGCGCCCACGGCCAAGGTCTTCTGGTGACTCGGGTAGAAGTTTAGAAAGCGCAGCAGCAAGTCGTCGCTGTCGTCCTCGATGCGCACCAGCAGTTGTCGGCGACTGCGCAGCTCGATGCGGCACTCCCGCACGATGCCTTCGACCTGCACCGGCTCGCCGTCGGGCGCATCGGCGATGGCGGTGACGCGGGTCTCGTCCTCGTAGCGCAATGGCAGGTGCAGCGCCAAGTCGATGTCGCGGCGAAGCCCAAGCTTTTCCAGGGCCCTCTGCGGGCCGGACTTCTCGCCGGTCTTGGCCCGTCGAGCAGGGCTGGGTTCGCGCGGCGCGTCGGGCATGGTGGTCGATTCTGCCGTGCTGCGGTGCGGCGCTGCGAGAGGGTGCCCGCGAGCTGCCGATAATCGCGCCCGCCAGCGGGCTCGCTGCGGCCTGCGCAACCGAAGTCCTCATGTTGAATCTCAGCGGCGCTGCCGCCATCCTTTTTCGCCGCCTGCCGCGTCCGTGGGTTTTGGCGCTGTGGGCCTTGCTCGCAGCGCTGCTGCTGGCCTGTGCCGTGCTGGCCGGCGCGGTGGCCTGGTTTGCACCGCAACTGCCGCCGCTCGACCGCGTCACCACCTATCAACCGCGCCAACCTTTGCAGGTCTACACCGCGGATGGCGTCGAGATCGCACAGTTCGGCGCCGAGCGGCGGCAGTTCGTGCCGATCGCGCAGATCCCGTTGCTGCTGCAGCAGGCGGTCGTCGCGGTCGAGGACAAGCGCTTCCGCGAGCACAGCGGCATCGACCCCAAAGGTGTGCTGCGGGCGCTGGTGGCCGTGGTCACCGGTGGCATGCGTCAGGGTGCATCGACGATCACCCAGCAGGTCGCCCGGACCTTCTTCCTGTCGTCGCGCCTGACCCCTGAGCGCAAGCTCAAAGAGGCGTTGCTCGCGCTGAAGATCGAGCGCCAGCTCAGCAAGGACCAGATCCTTGAGCTGTACATGAACCAGATTTACCTCGGCCAGCGAGCCTACGGATTTGCGGCCGCGGCCGAAGCCTATTTCGGCAAGCCGCTGTCGGCGCTGTCGATCGCCGAATGCGCCATGCTGGCCGGCTTGCCGCAAAACCCGGCCTACGCCAACCCGGTGACCAACCTGGCTCGCGCGACCCAACGTCAGCAACTGGTGTTGCGGCGCATGCTGACCGCCGGCGTCATCAGCGAGGCTCAGCGACAGGCGGCCAGCGCCGAGAAACTGGCGATCCGCAGCGTGCTGCAAGTGCCGCTACATGCCGAGCATGTGGCCGAGATGGCGCGCCGGGCGGTGGTCGATCGCCTGGGCACCGAGGCCTATTCGCAAGGCATCAAGGTCTTCACCACGCTGCGGGCAGCTGACCAGCTTGCCGCCTGGGCTGCGCTGCGGCGCAGCGTGCTGGGATTCGATGCGCGTCAACCCTGGCGTGGCCCCGAGGACCACGAAGACCTGCCGCCCCCAGGCACGCCCGACATTGAGCGTGCCGCCGCGCAGGCGCTCAAGGACCACCTCGACGACGAGCAACTGCGGGTGGCCATCGTGCTGTCGGCCAGCCCGAACGAGCTGCGGCTGCAGCTGGCCTCGGGCGAGGCGCTGCGCATCAGCGGCGAGGGTTTGCGGGTGGCCCAGCCCGGGCTGGTACCCAAGGCGCCGGCTGAACTGGCGATCGGGCGCGGCGACATCCTGCGGGTCTGGCAGTCGGCCAAGCCGGGTGGCGAGGCAGGCGCCTGGGCGGTGACGCAGTGGCCCGATGTGCAAGCGGCCTTCGTCGCGCTGGACCCAGTCAGCGGACGCGTGCGTGCGCTGGTCGGCGGTTTCGACTTCGCGCGCCAACCTTTCAACCATGTCACCCAGGCTTGGCGCCAACCAGGATCGAGCATCAAGCCCTTTCTGTATTCAGCGGCGCTTGAGGGCGGGGTGATGCCGGCCACGGTCGTCAACGACGCCGCGATCGAGACCGCCGATGGCTGGGCGCCGCAAAATGCCGACGGCCAGTTTGAGGGGCCGATGACGCTGCGTCAGGCCTTGGCGCGCTCCAGGAATCTGGTCAGCATCCGGGTGCTGCGCCAGATCGGGTTGCCAGCCGCGCGAGACTGGTTGGCGCGCTACGGTTTCGAACCCGACAAGCAGCCCGACAACCTGACGCTCGCGCTGGGCGCGGGCAGCACCACACCAATGCGGTTGGCCCAGGCCTATGCGGTGCTGGCCAACGGTGGCTGGGCGGTGACACCGGTGGTGATTGAACGCATCACCGATGCCGCTGGCAAGCTGCTTTTCGAGGCGCCGACGGCGCCGCCGCAGGAGGAGGACAGCCGTGCGCTACCGGCGCGCAACGTCTACGTCACCAACAGCTTGCTCAATGACGTCACGCGGGTCGGTACCGCGGCGCGGGCGCAGCAACAACTGCAGCGCAGCGACCTCTACGGCAAGACGGGCACGACCAACGACGCCGTGGATGCATGGTTCGCCGGCTTTCAGCCGGGTCTGGTGGCGGTGGCCTGGATGGGCTATGACCAGCCCCTCAGCCTGGGCGTTCGTGAATCGGGTGGCGGTCTGGCGTTGCCGATCTGGATCGACTTCATGGCGCAGGCGCTCAAGGGGGTGGCGGTCGCCTCGCCACCGCCGGTGCCCGAAAGGTTGGTGCACAGCGGTGGCGATTGGATTTACAGCGAATGGGCCGACGGTGGGTCGGTGCTGACCATCGGCATCGAGCCGGAGCTACCTGCCGCCGCAGCCTCGGCCGCGGCGCGCTGACCCGGCGTTCAGACCAGCGCCAGCCGCGGGGAATGACTGCGCTAGGGCGTCGGATCACGCATCAGCATGTTGGCCTCTCGCGAACAGCGCTTGAAAAGTAATCATCGGACATAGCAACCTGACGTCTCTCGAACGAGGCATTGTTGGGCCGGCGAACGTCGGGTGCGATGGGCAGCTGCCCGGCGACGAACAGCAGACCGCCGCCAACCACCGCGAGGCTGTCATGCCCGCCGCGGCGGGCCATGGTCTCTGGCCTGCGCTCGCAGCGATCACCAGCCATAAAAGCGCTCCCAGGGTGTGACGCCACCGTTGGCGTCGAACACCGCGTAGGTGGGGAATTGCGCCGCCGTCGCGCAGGCATGGTTGGGCAGGATGCGCAGCTGCGATCCTATCGGCAGCCGCTGTGCGATGTCGGGGCAGACGGCGCCATCGCGCCAGGAGACGATGCCATGCTCCTGGTTGGCGCTGCTGACGATGAAGCCGTCGATCGGCGCACCGCTGGCATCGCAGACGGCGCCATAGCCGTAGTCCAGCGCCTGCGCTTGGGTGCCGCGGTCTCGGCTCATCGCCATCCAGCCGGCGTCGGTCAGTGCCCAGCCTTTCTCGGTCTGGTGACCGATCACGGTGGCCAGCACCGACAGCGCAATCTCGTCAAGGCCACAGACGCCGACGTTGGCCATCACCAGGTCGTTGAAGACGTAGACGCCGGCGCGCACCTCGGTCACGCCGTCGAGTTGGCGTGCTGACAAAGCGGTTGGCGTCGAGCCCACGCTGACTTCCGGACAAGGCAGTCCGGCCGCGCGCAGCCGCTCGGCCGCATGCACGCAGCGCGAGCGCTCCTGCTCGGCCATCGCCTCCAGCGCCTGGGTTGTGTTCAGTTCGTAAGACGCGCCAGCATGCGTCATCACGCCTTTGAGCACCGCGCCGCCATCGTGCAGCGTGCGGCCGATCGTGATCAGCCGGTCTTCGTCAGGGCGCACCCCGGCGCGGTGGCCGTCGGTGTCGATCTCGATCATCACCTCGAAGTGGTAGCCGTCGGCCACCACCGCTTGCGCCGCGGCCATCGAGTCGACGACGATGGTCAGCTGGCAGCCCCGCTCCCGCAATGCGCGCACGGGCCCCAGTTTGGCCGCGGCGATCCCCACCGCGTACAGGATGTCGTCGAAGCCGGCGTCAAAAAATTGCGCGGCTTCTTTCAGCGTCGACACCGTGATGCCCTGAGCGCCCGCCTCGCGTTGGCGCTGCGCCACCGCCAGGCATTTGCTGGTCTTGACATGCGGGCGCAAGCGCACGCCCAGCGCGTTCATTCGCGACTGCATCCGCGCGATGTTGCGGTCCATCTGCGCCGCGTCGATCAGCGCCGCGGGGGTGTCGAGTTCGGTCAGGTTCATCGTGGCGATGCTAGCCAAGGCCTGGCGTGCGCACAATGAGGGGTCGCCCCCCGGCCCCGCCGCTGCCCGCCACTGCCACCAGCCCTCGGTGCCCTGCTTCAGGCCGGTACAGCCCGAACCTCATGTCCCATTACAGCCTTGCCGATTTCGATTTCGACCTGCCACCGGCGCTGGTCGCCCAGCATCCAGCGGCCGAGCGCAGCGCTTCTCGCTTGCTGGACGGCCGCGCTGACCCGCCGGTCGACCGGGTGTTTCGCGATCTGCCGGCATTGCTCGAACCTGGCGACCTGCTGGTTTTCAACGACACCCGCGTGATCAAGGCCAGGCTGTTCGGCGAAAAATCCACCGGTGGCGCGGTCGAAGCGCTGGTCGAGCGCGTGCTGCCCAACCAGGAGGTGCTGGCGCATCTGCGCGCCAGCAAGTCGCCGCGCCCGGGCACCCGGGTCAGTTTTGCCGACGGCGCTTTCGAGGCCGAGGTGTTGGGCCGAGGCGGGCCTGACGGCGGCCTGTTCCACCTGCGTCTCTATCGCGACCGGATGCCTGCCGATCCGCTGCCGCTGCTTGAGGCCTTTGGCCATGTGCCGCTGCCGCCCTACATCACCCATGCCGACGCTGCCGATGACGAGACCCGTTACCAGACCGTGTTCGCCAGCCGGCCGGGTGCGGTGGCCGCACCGACCGCGTCGCTGCACTTCGACCCGCCGCTGCTCGCCGCGCTTGCCGATCGCGGCGTGGCCAGCGCGCGCTTGACGCTGCATGTGGGCGCCGGCACCTTTCAGCCGGTCCGCTCCCAGCACCTGGCGGACCACAAAATGCACAGCGAGTGGTACGACATCGGGCCCGACACGGTGGCGGCGATCGAACGCACCCGCGCCGCCGGCGGGCGCATCGTCGCGGCAGGCACCACCAGCCTGCGTGCGCTCGAATCCGCAGCGCTGCATGCGGCCGTCAACAGCGGGGGCTTGTTGGCCGCCGGCGCGCGAGAGACCGAGATTTTCATCACACCGGGTTTCGAGTTTCGCGTGGTCGATCGGTTGATCACCAACTTCCACCTGCCCAAGAGCACGCTGTTGATGTTGGTATCGGCTTTCGTTGGCCACCAGCACATGCTCGCGCTATATCGACACGCGATCGAATCGGGATATCGCTTTTTCAGCTATGGCGATGCGATGCTGATCGACAGGCGGGGCGATTAGCGCCGCTGTTGCAGGAAAAAGCGGTGCAACAGCGGATGAGGTTTGCCTGCTGTTTCAGCCCTTGCCGATGGCGTCGACCCGCCCCCGCACCACCGTCCGCACCACCGCAAATACCTGCGCCGCAAGACCAAGGGCAATCATCCCAATTTTATGGTCATACCTGTTAAAGTGCTAAAGATCATATCGTGTGCTGCTGGGGTCTATACCTTTGTAGTGCAGCGCTTTCTGGCGGCTTGATTCTTGCTGGCGCTGGGTTTATTCGGCCGCGCAATAGCTTCGCTGCAGCGCTCGGTCAAACCGCCGCAAGCAGGTTGGCTCTTGATGGCCAGTCACGCCGTCGCTGTATTCCGGCAAGCAACTGTTCTGCTTTCTCTCATCCACACCTTTAGACGGGGAATAGAAATGAGTCTGTTCAATGCGTTTGCCAAGTTGAAGGTCAAGACCAAACTGGTTCTCGGCTTCTCATTTGTCTTCTTGCTCGCTGGTGGCATCAGCGCGACCGCCTACCAGGGCATGACCGCGCTGAGCGATGCCACCAAGGTTATGTATGAAAAAGATTTGATCGGCATTTCGCTGGTTCGTCAGTTCAACCGCGACGTCAACCTGATTGCCCGCAGCGCCAACCGCTTGGTGCTCGCGGTCAATGCCGGCGACGATGCAAGCGTGGACAAGGCCGCGGCAACCATCGCCGAGGCCAAGAGAACACTGCTGCAGAACTACGAGAAGTCGAAGTCGACGATCATTCAGCCCGAACTCAAAGCCAAGCTCGACCAACTCGCCAAGATGTTCGATGATTTCTTCGCCGAGGAGGACAAGATCGTCGCTGTGGCCAAAGGGCCCGATGGCGTCAACCTGGCCTACAAGCTGATCAGCTCGAAGGACTTTCAGGCCGCGATTGGCACGCTGACCGCGTTGGTCAAGGAAGTCTCGGAAATGAAGGCTGAAGGCGCAGCAAAGAACATGGCCGCCGCAGAAGAAAAGGCCGCATCGCTGCTGCGTCTGATCATCGCTTTGCTCGCTGGCACGGCGGTCTTTTCGCTGCTGACCATCTATTTGGTGAACAAGTCGCTGAGCGAGCCGATTGCCGACCTGAACCGGTCGCTGCGCGATCTGGCCGACGCCAAACTCGACACGCCGGTCAACAACACCGACTACCCCAATGAGATTGGCGAGATGGCCAGGGCGGTGGCGACGCTCAAGCTCAGCCTGCAAGCGGCCGACAAGCTCGCGAAAGCCGACCAGGAAAACAACAAGATCGCCCAGCAAACCACCCGGGAGATTGGCGAGATCATCTCTGCAGCGGCCGGCGGCGATTTCACTGCGGCGGTGAAGCTCGAAGGCAAGGAAGGTTTCTTCCTGGACATCTCCAGCCAGGTCAACAAGCTGATCGAAACTTCGCGCCATGCCTTCAAGGCGATTTCGACGAATGCCGGCAACCTGTCTTTCGCGGCCGAAGACCTGTCGGCGGTCAGCATCCAGATGAGCTCGAACGCTGAGGAAACCACCGCGCAGGCCGGCTCGGCAGCGGCTGCGGCGACCCAGGTCAGCGGCAGCATGCAGAGTGTGGCCACCGGTGTGGAGCAACTCAGCGTGAGCATCCGCGAGATATCGGCCAATGCGATGGAGGCGTCCTCGGTGGCGACCCATGCCGTGGCCGAGGCCAAGGCCACCAACACGACGATGGCCAAGCTCGGTGTCAGCAGCCAGGAAATCGGCAGCGTGCTCAAGGTCATCTCATCGATCGCCGAGCAGACCAACTTGCTGGCCTTGAACGCCACCATCGAAGCAGCGCGGGCCGGTGAGCTCGGCAAGGGCTTCGCGGTGGTCGCCAACGAGGTCAAGGAACTAGCGCGCCAGACCTCGCGTGCCACCGAGGAAATCAGCCAGAACATCTCGAACATCCAGACCGACGTCAAAGGCGCGATCCTGTCGATCGGCACGATTTCCGAGATCATCAAGAAGATCAACGACATCTCCAGCGTGATCGCCAGCGCTGTCGAGGAGCAGGCGGCGACCGCCAACGAGATCGGCAAAGCGGTCGGCAATGCGGCCAGCGGCAGCGTCGAGATCGCCCGCAATGTCGACTCGGTCTCCAAGGTTTCGAGGGACACCACCCAGGGCGCGAACAACTCGCAAAAAGCCGCCGCCAACCTCACCAAGATGGCGGGTGAACTGCAGACGCTGGTCGGCCGCTTCAAGATCTGATCACCAGACGCCGCTGCGCTTCATTCAACGCCTGATCGACGCTGGGCTCAAGCCATGGAAAACAACGACCAGATCCTCGATGAATTCCTGCTGGAAGCTCAGGAGATCTTTGACCAGCTCGACCTCGACCTGGTGCAGCTCGAGCAGACGCCCGAGGACAAGAAGCTGCTGGGCAGCATCTTCCGGGCGATGCACACGCTCAAGGGCAGCAGCGGATTCTTCGGCTTTCACCGACTCGAGAAGGTCGCGCATGCGGGCGAATCGCTGTTGTCCAAGGTTCGCGAGGGCACGCTGCGCATCGACGAGGAGAAGACCAACGTCTTGCTCGCCTCGCTAGACCGGCTGCGCGACATCGTCGGCGGCATCGCCGATCAGCGCCATGAGGTGACGGGCGATGACTCAGGCTTGATCGCCACCCTCAAGGCGCTTGCGGCGGGTGAAAGCGCGCCGGCGCCAGCGACCGAATCCACAGCGGCACCGGTCGCACCACCGGTCGCACCACCGGCCGCTGCCGAGCCCGCTGCAGCGCCGCCGCGTGAACCTGCAGCTGTAGCCGTCGTCGAGCCGTCGAGCGCCGCGATCGTTGCGGCAAGCGAAGTCCAGGCAGCGGATTCAGCACCAACTGCCGACATCCCGGCACGGGAGGGCGTCAAGCACACCGAGTTGACCGCCCCGGTCAAGATCAATGTCGAACTGCTTGACAAGCTGATGAACCTGGTCAGCGAGATGGTGCTGGCCCGCAACCGGCTGGTGTCTTTTGCGACCAACAGCGGGGACATCAATTTCACCAGCACGGTGCACACGATCGACATCATCACGCTGGAGCTGCAGGAGCGCATGATGGAGACGCGCATGCAGCCCGTTAGCAATGTGTGGGCCAAGTTCCCACGACTGGTGCGCGACATCTCGAACGAATGCGGCAAGAAGGTCGAACTGATCCAGATCGGCGCCGAAACCGAGCTCGATCGAACGCTGCTGGAGGGCATCCGGGACCCGCTGATCCACATCATCCGCAACAGCGTCGACCATGGCATCGAGACCCCCGAGGTGCGGCGGGCCAAGGGCAAGAAGGAAACCGGGTCGATCACGCTGCGCTCGATGCATGAAAGCGGCATGGTCGTGATCGAGATCGCCGACGATGGCGGTGGCATCGACATCCCGCTGGTGGCCAAGATGGCGGTTCAAAAAGGCCTGGTCACGGCCGAGCGTGTCGCCAGGATGGCGGACCGGGAAATCATCGACTTCATCTACCTGCCGGGTTTCTCCACCAAGGCGGCCGTGACCACCTTGTCCGGACGCGGCGTCGGGATGGACGTGGTGCGAACCAATGTGCAGCAGATCGGTGGCTCGGTCGACATCGCGACATCGGAGCGGGGCACGAACCTGCGGCTGCGCATTCCGCTGACCTTGGCCATCATGCCGGCAGTCTTCGTGCAGTGCGGCGGCCAGCGCTTCGCGATTCCGCAAAGCAATCTCTTCGAGATGATCCGTTACGAGAAGAACGGGACCCATCAAGGGCTGGAAAATTTCTATGGCGTGCCGGTCTTCCGCCTGCGCAACAAGCTGATTCCTATCATCTACCTGCGAAACGAATTGGGTCTGGGCGATGCCGACGAGGTCGAACAGGATTCGCTCAACATCGTCGTGGTCCAGGCCGCTGCCTTGTGCTTCGGCCTGGTCGTCGACAAGGTCTTGTTCATGCAGGAGGTGGTGGTCAAGTCTGTCGGCACCTTGCTCAAGGGCACCACCATCTACAGCGGCGCGACCATCCTCGGGGACGGCCGGGTAGCGATGATCTTCGACATCGGCGGCATCGCGGTGCGTTCAGGGCTGATCTCCAAGCTGCTCGACAAGGACTTCAAGGCCGATATCCCGGAGCCGCCGGTCGAGGACACGAAGACGCAGTCGATGCTCTTGTTCGACCTGCACAGCGTCAAGCGCATTGCGATCCCACTGGACTACGTTGACCGCCTGGAAATGTTCGCCATCAGCAGGGTCGAGCGGCGCGGCAACCACAGCGTGATCATCTATGGCGACCAGATCATGAAGCTGATCTGGTTGTCGGACTTCGTCGAGGGGGCTGGCAGCGCCGACGCCCACCCGACGGACGCCATCAACGTGATCGTGCATTACCACAATGGCCAGCCGCTGGGTTTTGTGGTCAAAGTGATCCACGACATTGTCGCGATCAGCTCCGAAATCATCCTGATATCGCCGCCACAGCCCGGGATCATGGGCAGTTCGATCCTCGGCGACAGTGTTGTCAGTATCCTGAATGTCCAGGAAATCCTGCAGCTCAACCACCTGAGCCAGGCGGCGGAAAAGCTGAACTCTTCAGCCGCGCTGGATTACGAAGATGCTCGAATGCTGGAGACTGCCAAGTGAGCTCGACCCAGTCTTATGCGACGTTTTATGTCGACGATTTGTATTTCGGCATCCTGACCTCGAATGTCGTCGAGCTCACCAAAGGCACCGAGGTCACGCCGGTACCGTTGGCGCCTTATGCCGTCTCGGGATTGATCAACCTTCGCGGCCAGATCGTCACCGCAATCGACATGCGCAAGCGCTTGAAATTCACGCCCAACCCGAGCGCGGACAGCATCATCACCGTCTTCATTCGCAACAACGGCGTGCTCTTCGGTCTGTCGACCGACAAGGTCAGCGATATCCTGGAGCTCGAAGATGCCGACCTCGAACCGCCGCCCAGCAACATGCCCGCCACCGCTTATGAACTGATCATCGGTTTCCACAAGCTGGCCGGCAAGCTGCTCTTCATCCTGGATGCAGACAAGCTGATCTCTGGCTGCCTTGCCGAATAAGAATTTCAACGCGAGCACCTAGCATGCCTAACCCAGCAGCTGCGCCGATCCGGGTCTTGGTGGTGGATGACTCGTCAGTGATGCGGCGCATCATCGCGACCGCCTTGGGCAAGCACCCGCAGATCGAGGTGGCGGGGTTTGCCGTCAATGGCCTGCAGGCCATCGAGGCGGTGCGGCAGTTGCAGCCCGACATCGTCACGCTGGACATCGAAATGCCCGAGATGGACGGGCTGACAGCGCTGCGCGAGATTCGGAAAGAGCACAAGCGACTGCCCATCATCATGTTCAGCACGATGACGCACCGCGGCGCACAGGCTGCGGTGATGGCGCTGACCGCTGGCGCGACGGATTACGTCGGCAAGCCCACCGCATCGGCGGGCAGCATGGACGAGGCCTTCAAGGTCCTCGAGACCGAACTGATCCCCAAGATCTTTGGCCTGGCCCAGCGAATACGCCGACGCGAGACCGAGCTTGCCAGCGACCACAAGCCAGCGCAGGCCGACCAGCACAAGCCTGTTGTCGCTGCGGCACCGGCTGCACCAGCGACGGCGAGCCGCCGGCTAAGCTCTGCTGCAGCGGTCGTGATCGGTGTGTCGACTGGCGGACCGATGGCTTTGAAGCAGATCTTCAGCGATCTCTCGTCGCCGCTTCCGGTGCCGGTGTTCATCGTGCAGCACATGCCGGCGGCGTTCACGACCCTGCTATCAGCCCGACTGACGGCCTCCAGCGTCACGACCTTCAAGGAGCCCGAGCACGGTGAAATTCCTGAAGCCGGCACCGCCTATCTGGCGCCCGGTGGCCAGCACATGTCGCTGGCCCGTGTCGGCGGCAAGCTGTCGATACAGCTGTCGCTGGAGCCGCCGGAGAACTCTTGTCGCCCGGCGGTAGACGTTCTTTTTCGAACGGCGGCCGAGGTCTACGGCAGTTCACTGTTGGCGGTGATGCTCACCGGCATGGGCTACGACGGCCTGAAGGGCAGTCACGAGGTCAAAGCCAAGGGTGGCGCGGTGCTGGCGCAGGATGAGGAGTCCAGCGTGATCTGGGGGATGCCGGGCGCTGTCGTCCAAGCCAATCTGGCAGAGATGGTGCTGCCGCTGGCCAAGATGGCGGATGAACTGGTTTTTCGCACCCGCCCAATGGCGTCCAAACGCACCGGCAATGACTGATGAAATATTTGCCAGATTCTACCGCTTGCTCGAGCAAAAGACCGGCATCAGTCTGGATTCGACCAAGAATTACCTGATCGAATCGCGTTTGGCAGAAATCTGCAAAGCGCACGATCAACCCAGTATTACCGAATTCCTCAAGGCCTTGACCAGCACCTCGGTCGGCGACCTGCATTGGCAGGTCTTCGAGGCCTTGGTAACCAATGAGACGATGTTTTTCAGGGACCGCCAGTTTTTCGATGCGCTGGTCCAGAGCATTATCCCGGAGATCATCGTACGGAGGAAAAGCGAGCGCGCGATCAGGATTTCTTGCGCCGCCGTCTCGACCGGGCAGGAAGCCTATAGCATTGCGATCGCGTTGAAAGAAAACTTCCCTGAGCTCAAGAGCTGGGATGTCTATATCCAGGCCACCGACTTGTCCGAGCGCGCGCTGCACAGGGCGCGGGCCGGCCTCTACACCAGAACCGAAATCGAGCGCGGACTCGACAGTTACCTGATCAACAAGTATCTGACCCTGACCAGCGCCGGGAAATACCAGATCAACCCCGTCATCAGGGATTGCGTCAGCTTCTTGCGAGGCAATCTCCTGGACCCATCGCCGGCTTACCCGAAATTCGATCTGATCCTGCTGAGAAATGTCCTGATCTATTTTGGGCCAGCGACCAAGGAAAAAGTCCTGGGGCATATTTACAGGCAGCTCAGCCCGACCGACGGCTTACTGGTGTTGGGCGCGACCGAATCAATTCTCGGCAGCGCCAGCTACAAGCTGGAACAGCATGGAAAGATCTCATGTTACACGCCAATCTGACTTCCCATAAAGCGGCATCAAAGTGACCTTATTCAATACGATGGCCTCGGCCACCGATTTTTCCAATTTCCGGGTGCTGGTGGTGGACGACAGCCGGACGCTGCGCAGGATCTTGTTGCAGGAGCTCAAGTCGCTGGGCATAGAAAATGTGGTGCAGGCGGCCGATGGCGGCGAAGCGCTGGAAGTTCTGAAGAGCAACGAAATCGACCTGATGCTGCTCGATATGGAGATGCCCGAACTCGACGGCCTGGAGGTGCTGGAGTTGCTCAAGGCCGAGGATGGTCTGCAGTCGCTGTCGGTCATCGTGATTTCGGGTGCCGACGCGCTAGAGAAGACCGTCAAATGCATAGAGATCGGCGCCGAGGACTACCTGCCCAAGCCCTTCAATCCGGTGCTGCTCAAGGCCAGGATATTTTCATCGTTCGAGAAAAAGCGCTTGCGCGATCTGGAGCGCGAGCGCCTGGCGGCTTTGAACCTGGAGAAGCAGCTGCTCGAAGTCGAGCAGATGAAGACCGAGAAGCTGATGCTTAACATCTTGCCCCGGCCGATTGCCGAGCGATTGAAGCGTGGCGAGAAAAACATTTCGGGCAGTTACCCCGACGTGAGCATCTTGTTCAGCGACCTGGTCGGTTTCACCAAGATGTCGTCCCAGATCAATGCCACCGAACTGGTGAAGCTTCTCAACGACTTGTTCACCCGCTTTGACAAGCGGGCCGAAGCGCTGGGCTTGGAGAAGATCAAGACGATCGGCGATGCCTACATGGCGGTCGGTGGTTTGCCCATTCCCCGGCCTGACCATGCTGACCTGTGCGCCGACATGGCGCTGGGCATGTTTGAAGACCTGGACAACTTCAACCGGGAAAACGGCAAGTCCTTGAACATGAGGATAGGCATCAACTCTGGCCCGGTGGTGGCCGGTGTGATCGGATTCACGAAGTTCTCTTACGACCTCTGGGGCAACACCGTCAACACCGCCAGCCGCATGGAGTCCACCTCACAGCACGGCCGGGCCCAGGTTTCGCCGAGCACCCATGCCGCGCTGAAAGACAGTTTTGTGATGGAGGCCGCCGGCACTGTTGACTGCAAGGGCATCGGTGAGGTGGTGACCCACTTTCTCGTCTCGCGCGTGCAACGCGGACGCCGCGCCTAGCCGCTCAAGCGCCGCCGGGTCGTGCGGCGTTCAGTGCGCGCCGCGTGGCGTCTGCCGCCGCCCTGGCCGCGCTGGCGAAGTCGGGTTCGGATGAGGCGTAGAGCACCGCGCGCGAGCTGTTGACGATGATCGGCCCCGTGGTCGGCCCGGCGTTCTTGCCATTTGCCGGGCCACCCGCCGCACCGCGCCAGCCTGCGCGAACCGTGGCCAGCGTGTCACCGCCTTGCGCGCCCACACCCGGGATCAGCAGCGGCAGCGTCGGCGCGAGTGCGCGAACCCGCTCGATCTCGGCCGGGAAGGTGGCGCCCACGACCAGACCGAGCTGGCCGCCGCGGTTCCACGGCCCTGCGGCGAGTTTGGCGATGTGCTCGTAGAGCAGGTCGCCGTTGCGCAAGGTCTGGGCCTGCAGGTCGCTGCCGCCGGGATTGCTGGTGCGGCACAGCAGGATCAGGCCTTTGCCTTGCCAACGAAGGTAAGGCTCGATCGAGTCGAAGCCCATGAAGGGCGACAGCGTCACCGCATCGGCCCGGTAGCGCTCGAAAGCCTCGCGGGCGTACTGCTCGGCGGTGCTGCCGATGTCGCCGCGCTTGGCGTCCAGGATCACCGGCACATCGGGTGCAACCTGGCGGATGTGGGCCATCAGGCGCTCGAGTTGGTCCTCGGCGCGGTGGGCGGCGAAATAGGCGATCTGCGGTTTGAACGCGATCGCCAGGTCATGGGTCGCGTCGACGATTGCTGCGCAGAATTCGAAGATGCGCGAGGCGTCGCCGGCCCAGTCGCCGGGGAACTTGCTGGGCTCTGGGTCGAGCCCGACGCACAGCATCGAGTCGTGGCGCTTTTCTGCGGCCCGCAGTTGCTCGGTGAATTCCATGGCGGTTGCCGCTCAGGCCGTGCGCGCCAGTGCCGCCGCCAGACCGGTGTAGCTCGCAGGTGTCATCGCCATCAGCCGCGCCTTGTCATCGGCCGGCAGGGCTAGCGCTTGGACGAAGCCGAGCATCAGTTCGCGCGTCATCGGTTGGCCGCGGGTGAAGGCCTTGAGTTGTTCGTAGGGTTCGGGCAAGCCGTGGCGGCGCATGACCGTCTGCACTGCTTCGGCCATCACCTCCCAGGCGCCGTCCAGGTCGGCGGCCAGCGCAGCGCTGTTGATCTCGAGCTTTTCGAGGCCACGCGCCAGCGAATCCAGCGCCAGCACTGCGTAGCCCAGCGCCACACCCATGTTGCGCAGCACGGTGCTGTCGGTCAGGTCGCGCTGCCAGCGGCTGATCGGCAGCTTCTGGCTCAAGTAGGTCAGCAGCGCGTTGGCCAGACCGAAGTTGCCTTCGGCATTCTCGAAGTCGATCGGGTTGACCTTGTGCGGCATCGTCGACGACCCGACTTCGCCGTCCTTGAGCCGCTGCTTGAAGTAACCCAGCGAGACATAGCCCCAGACATCGCGGCACCAGTCGATCAGGATGGTGTCGCAGCGAACGACCGCGTCGAACAGCTCGGCCATGCAGTCGTGCGGCTCGATCTGGGTCGTGTGCGGGTTGAAGTTCAGGCCCAGCCCCTGCTCGACAACCTGCCGGCTGAAGCCCTGCCAGTCGTGGTCGGGGTAGGCCGCGAGGTGGGCGTTGTAGTTGCCCACTGCGCCGTTCATCTTGGCGAGCAGCGGCACCGCAGCGATGCGTGAGCGGGCGGTGGCCAGCCGTGCCAACACATTGGCCACTTCCTTGCCAACAGTGGTCGGGCTGGCGGTCTGGCCGTGGGTGCGCGACAGCATTGGCAGCTCGGCCATGGCTTGCGCCATCGCCCGCAGCTTGGCCAGGATGCGGTCGATCGCCGGCAGCAGCACCTGTTCGCGCGCGGCCTGCAGCATCAGCGCGTGGCTGGTGTTGTTGATGTCCTCGCTGGTGCAGGCGAAGTGGACAAACTCGCCCGCTGCCTCGAGTTCGGCATGGCCCTTGAAAGCGTCCTTGATCCAGTACTCGACCGCTTTGACATCGTGGTTGGTTCTGCGCTCGATGTTCTTGATGGCCTGTGCATCGGTTTCAGAAAACTGCGCCACCAGCGCGCGCAAATGGCTGCGCGAGGCTAAGGCCAGCGGCTTGAACTCGGCAAAGCCAGCGTCCGACAGCGCGATGAACCACTCGACCTCGACCTGCACCCTGCGCTGCATCAGGCCGAATTCGCTCAGCAAAGGGCGTAGCGCGGCCACGCGCGAGGCATAGCGACCGTCCAGCGGCGACAGGGCGGACAAGGCGGACAGGGTCGAATCAGGCATCGGACAGCGGCGTTTCAAAGGAGAGGGCGGCCCTCGACGCGCCAGCGCCGGCCCACCACAAGAAAACGCTGATTTTAGGTGGCCGGGTCGAGGACAACCCAGGTCGACGGGCCCGACCATCGGCCGCGGAAGGCCTCCATCGGCCAGGGTCTGCTCGTGGCGTTCGTCGATAACGCGTTGGTGCAGCGTCTCATGGATCTGTCAAGCGCACGAAACTGGTTTATTGTTCAGGGTATCGCTTAACTCAACCGAGGTGATTTGATGAGCCCCACTTCCTCAGTCCCAGGCATTGCGCCGGTGCGCGTCGCTTGCTGCCAGATCGAGCCCCAGGTCGGCCACAAGGCCAGCAATCTGGCCAAGACGGCCGATTTCATCGAGCGCGCGGCCAAGGGCGGCGCGCGCATCGTCGTGCTGCCTGAACTGTGCAGTTCGGGGTATGTGTTCGACAGCAGATCCGAGGCGCTCTCGCTGGCGGACGCGTTCGATGACGGTGCTTCGACCACGCTGTGGGCGGGCCTGGCGCGCGACCTGGGCCTGCACATCGTTGCCGGTTTTGCCGAGCGCGCGGGTTCGACCTTGTACAACGCTGCGGCGGTGATCGGTCCGGCCGGCCGCTTGGGCGTGTTCCGCAAAGTGCACCTGTGGTCGGACGAGAACCTGTTCTTCGCGCCGGGCAACCTGGGCTTCCCGGTGTTCGCGACCGAGCATGGAACCTTGGGCGTGGGCATCTGCTACGACGGTTGGTTTCCGGAGTTCTACCGCAGCTGCGCGCTCCAGGGCGCTGAATTGGTTTGCGTGCCGACCAACTGGGTGCCGATTCCCGGCCAGGACCCGACCCGTGAAGCGATGGCCAACATCCTGACGATGGCCGCGGCGCACACCAATTCGATCTACATTGCCGCAGCCGACCGCGTAGGGACCGAGCGTGGCCAGCCCTTTGTCGGCCAAAGCCTGATCACCAGCTATGCCGGCTGGCCATTGGGCGGGCCGGCGTCGGCCACCGAAGAGCAGATCATCTACGCAGATCTGGATCTGGCCTTGGCTCGACGGGCCCGGCGCTGGAACGATTTCAACCAGGTGCTGCGTGACCGTCGCCCTGAGGCTTACGTGCAAGACCGCAACGACCGCGCTTGAACCTGACCCAACCGAGGCGCCCATGCCCGCTACCGATCCCGTCGCGCTGACCCAAGCCCTGTTGCGCATCAACACCGTCAACCCGCCAGGCAACGAAGACCGATGCGTGGAGCTGCTGGCCGACCTGCTGTCGGCCGCCGGGTTTGCTTGCCGGACGCATGAATTCGCACCGCGCCGCACCAGTCTGGTGGCGCGTATCGGCGGTCATGCCGAGCCCGGTGTTGGCCGGGCGCCATTGGCCTTCACCGGCCATGTCGATGTGGTGCCGCTGGGCCAGGCCAAGTGGCAGCACGACCCTTTTGGTGCTGAGATCGTCGACGGCAGACTCTACGGCCGCGGCGCCAGCGACATGAAGAGCGGCATTGCCGCCTTCGTCTGTGCTGCAATCGACCAGGCTGCGCGTTTGCGTCAGGGCCCCGGCCTGAATCTGATCATCACAGCGGGCGAAGAGACCGGCTGCGAAGGCGCGTTCGCGATGGCCGCCTCACCGGATGGTGCCGCGCTGCTGGGCAGTGCCGGCGCCTTGGTCGTTGCCGAGCCCACCGCCAACCTGCCACTGCTCGGCCACAAGGGGGCGTTCTGGTTGGCGGCCGAGGCCCGAGGGGTGACGGCGCACGGCGCGATGCCAGAGCGCGGTGACAACGCGATTTACAAGATCGCCAAGGCCGCTTCGGCGCTGGAGAAATTCAGCTTTGAGACGGGCCCTCACCCGCTGATGGGCATGCCCACGCTCAACGTGGGCACCGTGCGAGGCGGCCTGAACATCAATTCGGTGCCGGATGCCGCCGAGATGAGCATCGACATTCGCAGCGTCGCCGGCCAGGACCACGGGGCCTTGCTGCAATGCCTTTGCCGCTTGCTCGGGCCGCAGATCGGCCTGCGCGCGCTGCTCGATGTGGGCAGTGTGTACACCCCGCCCGAGGACCCGTGGATGCAGCGCGTTTTCAGGATTTGCAGCGCGCGCAATGGCCAGGTGATCGCGCCGCGCACGGTGTCGTACTTCACCGATGCGGCGGCGCTGCGCCGGCCTCTGGGTGAACCGCCCGTGGTGATCCTCGGGCCGGGCGAGCCCGAGATGGCGCACCAGACTGACGAGTACTGCCAGGTCGATCGCATTCACGAGGCCACAGCTTTGTTCGGCGACCTGATCACCGACTGGTGTGAGCCGGATGCTTAACGCCTGACGCGGGCGACCTGAACGGGTTAACCGGGGGGTCGTCGGGTCGACCAGTCGGCAGTGCGTTCGTAGGCCCGCGCGATACGCAGGATCCGGGCCTCCTGGAACGGCTTGCCGATGACCTGGAAGCTCGTCGGCAGACCGCTGCCGGTGAAGCCGCAAGGCACGGCCACCGAGGGCAGCCCCATGACATTGGCCGGTGCCGACAAGCGGACAAACACCGACGAAACGGGCTCATCGCTGCCATCGGGCCAACGCACGGTGAGCTGGTCGCGGCGCGTCGCACCACAAGGCACCGAGGGCCCGATCAGCGCGTCCAGGCCATCGAACATCTTTCGCCATGCCGTTTGCATGTCATGGCGAACGCGCAGCGCCGCGATGTAATCGACCGCGGGAATCATCTCGCCGGTCTCGAGCATCGCGCGGACGTCCTCTTGGTACAGATCGCGGCGCTCGCGTAGCGCCTTCTGGTGGTAGGCGGAAGCTTCCGGCATGCACAGTCCAAACTCGACCGGCATGATCTGCCCAGCCATCGGGATGTCGACGTCGACCAGCACCGCGCCCTCGCGGGCCAAGCGCTCCATCGCGTCGCGCACGTCGCGGGCAACTTCGGGATCGACGTTGTCGAAGAAATAGTTGCGCGGCACGCCAATCCGTAAACCTTTGACGCCGAGCTCGAGTTCGGCCAGGTAGTCACCCACGGGCACGTCGGCGCTGCCGGGATCTCTTGGGTCGTAGCCGGCCAGAGCGCCTAGCGTGACCGCAGCGTCGCCGACAGTGCGGGTTAGTGGGCCGGCATGATCAAGCGACCAGCTGAGCGATGCAATACCAAATCGGCTGACACGTCCGTAGGTCGGCTTCAGGCCAACGGTGCCGCAGACCGCGGCTGGAATTCGGATCGAGCCCCCCGTGTCCGTCCCCATCCCCATGAAGCAACCTCGCGCGGCGACCGTTGCGCCCGAGCCACCGCTGGACCCGCCAGGGATATGGGCAATGTTCCAAGGATTGGCGGTCGTCGGGGTGACGATGCCGTAGGCGAACTCGTGGGTGTGCGTTTTGCCGACAATGACCGCGCCGGCTTGCAACAGCCGATCGACACAAGCAGCGTTCACGCTGGCCAAGTGGTCATGGCGCACCTGCGAGCTGCAGGTCGTCGGCAGGCCGGCCATGTCGTAGAGGTCTTTGACCGCCACCGGCACGCCGTGCAGTTCGCCGCGGTCTATGCCGGCAGCCATTTCGCGCTCGGCTTGATGCGCAGACGCCAAAGCCTGGTCGGCGGTCAGCCGAACATAGGCGTTCAGCCTGGGCTCGTCGGCTTCGATCTGTGCCAGTGCCAGGCGGGTGAGCTCGACCGGCGAGACCTCTCGCTTGCGCAGTGCCGCGGCGGCGCCGCGCAAGCTCAGCTTCAAGGGCGCAGCGATGTCGTTGCTGGTCATGTCAGCGCTCCCAGTTGGCACGGAAAGCAAACGCAGGCGGCGTCTCGCCCAACGCGGCTTGATTCAGCGCGTCGAGCAATTGAAAGACGCCATCCATCGACGGCACCAGCTCGGCGGCACGCGCTGGCGTCAAAGGCAGGTTGGCCAATCGGGCGGCGGCTTCGAGCAAGGCCGGATCAGTGGGGCAACGTGGTGTCAACATGACAGAGTCCTTTGAAGACGGTTGCGGGACAGATTTGACCGCCCCGTTGAAACAAGACCGTTGGAAGGGTTCTAACGAACAACAGCGGCGAGCGAGCGAACGATGGACACTGCCCTTGACGCCCTCACGGCGCTAAATAGCGCAGCAACCGAGGGTCGTCTCTGACCTGCGCGGCGGTGCCTTCGAGCGCGACCGCTCCACGGTCCATCACATAGACGTGGTCAGCCACCCGCAGCGCGAGTTCGACATGCTGCTCGACCAGGATCAGGCTGATTTCCTTCGACAACAGGATCAAGCGATCGGCAATTTCTTCGATCACGCCAATCCAGACGCCTTCGGTGGGCTCGTCTAGCAGCAGCAATTTGGGTTTGCCGAGCAAGGCCCGGCCGATGGCGAGCATCTTGCGTTCGCCGCCTGACAGCGTGGCGGCGGTCTGGGCCAATCGTACCGACAGCTTGGGGAAAAAGTCCAGCACCTCGTCGATGCGCGCAGACCGGCCTTGCCGGATCGCGCCGAGTTCGAGGTTTTCACGCACCGTCAGCTTGCCGAAGATTGCATGCTCCTGCGGTACATAGCCCATGCCACGGCGCGCACGCCGCTCGGTTGGTTCGCCGACCGTCTCCTGGCCGTCGAAGCGGATCGCGCCCGACATCACTGGCAATTCGCCGGCCAGCGCTTTGAGCAAGGTCGTCTTGCCCGCACCGTTGCGGCCCAGGATGGCGACCATCCCTTTGGCGGCAGCCCGGATCTCGAGGTCGAACAGCACCTGGCTTCGTCCGTAGCCCGCATTGAGCTTGTGGACCTCCAACATGTTTGGGAACTCAGACACGGCTGGTGTAGACCTCTTGAACTTTGGCCGATCGTTCGATCTGGTCGACAGTGCCGCTGTCCAGCACCTTGCCCTGGTCGAGCACGGTCAGGTGGTCGCAGATGTTCTTGATGAAGTCCAGGTCGTGCTCGACGATCACCAGCGCACATTCGGACTTGATCGGCAGCAGTAACTCGCCAGTGACGCGACGCTCTTCCGGGCTCATGCCACCGGTCGGCTCGTCGAGCAGCAGCAGTTTCGGTCTAGGCGCCAGCGCCATCGCGATCTCCAGCCATTGCTGCTCGCCGTGGCTGAGCTCGCCCGCGAGGTCGTCAGCACGCCCGTCCAGCCGGAACCTGGCGAGCGAGCCGAGCACGTCGTCGTGCATCGCGCGCCGGGTTTTCGATCGGATCAGCGACCACAGACTCTGCCCTGCCTGCAGTGCGAGCAGCACGTTGTCGTAGACCGAGAGCTCGGGCAGGACCGCGGTGATCTGGAACTTCAGGCTCAGGCCTACGCGCGCGCGCTCGAACGGCAGCGCGGTGGTGACGTCGACGCCGTCAAAGGTGATGGCCCCGGTGCTTGGAAAGTGGGCGCCCGCGATGGCTTTGAGCAGCGTGCTCTTGCCCGAGCCGTTCGGTCCGATCAGCCCATGAAAAGTGCCCGCCTGTACCGACAGGTCAACGCCGCCCAATGCTTGCAGCGCGCCGAATACTTTGGTCACGCCTTTGACTTCAAGCAGTGCCATGGCTTCAGCGCTCCGCCCGACCTTTGCCCGGCCGCCAACCGTACGAGAAAAAGCGCTCGCGGTTGGTGACGAACAAGCCCAGGATGCCGCTGGGCTGGAAGGCCACCACCAGCAGCAGCACCAGTCCAAGGATCACTGGCCAGAAGCGCTTGATGATGTCGATGTCGGCCAGCACGTAGCTGATGGCCTCGATCGAAACGGTGCCCAGGACCGCGCCGATCAGCGTGCCCGAGCCACCGAACAGACAATAGATCACCGCCATCGTCGACAAGCCCGGGCCCATGTTGCCTGGCCCAATGAAACCCTGGTGGTAGCTGTACAGCGCACCTGCGAGACCGGCGATCATGCCGGCGAACGAAAACACCACCGCCTTGTACAACTGCACGCGGTAACCGAAGAAGGCCAGCCGCTCTTCGTTCTGGCGCATACCCGCCAGCACCAGCCCCATCTGCGAACGGATCAGGTAACGGCTGACCCAGTAGACAGCCAGCAGGCAGCCAAACGCCAGGAAGTAGAACTCAATACCCTCGACGAACTCATACGACCCGAGTTTGAGCAGTTTGATCGATGACAGCCCGTTGCCAGCACCCACATACTGCCAGCCCGACACCAGACGCTCGGAGGCATAGGCACCGGTTAGTGTGCCGAGAGCAATGAAGATCGAGGTCGGCGTTTTGCGGCCGAGCAGCAAGAACATCGCAAACGCAAACGACAGCAGCAGGCCGATCAACATCGCCAGCGGCAGCGTTCCCCAGATCTCACTGAAACCCAGATCACGCCCGACCAGCGCGATCACATAGGCTGGCACGCCGAAGAACAAGGCCTGTCCGAAGCTCATGATGCCGGAGTAACCCCAGCACAAGTCGAAGCTCAGGGCGAGGATCGACAGGATCAGGATATTGGTGAATAGCGTGATCAGCTGTGGGAAGGCACTGAGCGCGAACGGTGCGATCAGCAGCGCTCCCAGCATCACGGCCTCGACAATGGGCAGCACCCGCAATGCAGTGCTGCCACCTGTCGGGCCTTGGGTCGAGCTTGCGTTCATCCGGGTCCTTACACCGTCGTCAGGCTGGCGGGTTGGCTAGCATTCCTTAGGATCGACCATCGTCGATTTCTTGACGATCTCGTAGCGTGTCTTGCCGCCGACGACTTTGCACACCGCGATGTACATGTTCATCTTGCAGTGCATCTTGCCCGGGACCATTTCGGCGCCGCCACCAGGGCCTTCCGAGAGCTTGGCCTTGTCCAGCGCGGCCGCGACGGCATCGCGCGACAGGTCGCCCTTGGTGGCTTTGACCGCCGCCTCGTAGAACTTGACCCCGCGGTACATGCCGGTTGACGCACTGCCCGCAGTGAACAAGTACTTGGTGTCCGGAAACTTTTTCGCGTAGTCTTCTTGCAGCTTCTTGCTGAACGGGTCGTCGACGGCTTGGAAGTAGTCTAGGCAACTCACCAGCCCTTCCATTTCAGCCGCTGGGTGGTAGTTCAGCAGGTTTTCGTCGTAGTACACGCAGCTGACGATGCCGCCGTTTTTCTGGAAACCGCTCTCGTAGAGCTGTTTGACGAAGGGCTGCAGACCCGGCGGGATGATGGTGTTGAAGACGCAGTCGACCTTGCCGTCGCGGATCTTTCCGATCGTCGCCGAGTACTCGGCCTGATCCATCGGGTAGTACTCCTCAAAGACCACCGTGCCGCCATTGGCTTCGATGACTTTGCGCGCATACTTGTTCAGCAATTGCGGCCAGACATAGTTGGCCGAAGGCAGTGCGAAGCGCTTCTTGCCCAGTGTTTTGATCAGGTACGGGATCAGTTCGTCGCATTGCTGCGCGGGGGTCGGGCCGGTGTTGAACAGGCCCTTGGTGCACTCCTGGCCTTCATAGAGCTGCGGGTAGATGTAGAGCGTCTTGCCGCGGTTGACGATCGGGTCCTTGATCGCCTGTCGCATCGCGCTGGTGATGCCGCCGAGTACCACATCGACTTTGCGGTCCTGTATCAGCTTGCGCACATTGCCCACGGCGATCTTCGGATCTGACGCGGTGTCTTCCAGGAACAACTCAATTGGGCGTCCGAGAATGCCGCCGCCTTTGTTGATCTGTTCGACCGCGAACTGCGCGACCTGCCAATTGGCGTTGCCTGAAGGCGCTATCGCGCCGGTGATGTCCGTGGCGATGCCCATCTTGATCGGACCTGCGGCATGCGCGAATTCGGGCTTGAGCAACCAGCCCCCCGCGACGCCCGCCATCCAGCCCGAGGCGGCCAGCGCACCGGCGCCTGTGAGCAGTCGGCGACGACTGTCTACCACCGGTTCGCCAGGAGTGGCCTCGGCGTTTTGATTGAAGATCTTGGAATCAGACATGTCAGAGTCTCCCTTGGGCAATAAAGCCTTGCGGCCTAAATTTGACGATTGCGAGCGCAATCAGGAACACGAACGGATCAGCAAACACAGGCGGCACGATCCAGGGCAACCCTGAAGCCATGCCCCCCACCACGGAAGCGCCCAGTACCGGGCCGACAAAAGTGCCGACGCCGCCGAGCATCACCGACAGAAAGGCCTGCACCAGGAAGCGAATTCCGATGTCGGCCGACAATTGATACAGAGGAACGATCAGCGCACCCGCCAAGCCGGCGAGCGCCGAACCGAAGGCGAAGGTCAGCGCATAGAGGCTGGTGGTGGAGATGCCGCAAGCACGGGCCAGCATGGGGTTCTCTAGCGAGCCGCGGATGCGCAGACCCATCGTCGTCCGGGTCAGGAACGCCCAGCTCGCGCCGATCACCACCAGGGTCGTGACAATGATCACGGCTCGCCAGATCGAGAACTCCAGGCCGGCGATGGTGACCGCACCGGCCAGCGGCTCTTCGATCGTCTTGTAGTGCCCGCCCAGCAGGCCGCGCACCACCTCTCGTATCACCAACCCGATCGCGAACGTGCCCAGCATGGCAATGATGGGCGCGCTGTAGAAGCGTCGGATGATGAGCCGCTCCAGCAACAGGCCGACCAGCGCCACCACAATGGGTGCGGCAATCAGACCGGCCCACAGCGGCAGGTGGAACGTCTGGAACAGATACAGCGTGTAGGCGCCCAACAGCACGAACTCGCCGTGCGCGAAATTGAAGATACCCATCATGCTGGCGATCACGCCCAAGCCGAGCACGATCAAGACGATCACCGAGGTGAACCCCAGCAGGTCGAAGGCAAGTCTGACAGCGTCTTCCATGGCGTAGACCCTAAGCAAACAATGTACCCGCTGCGATCGTCGTTTGGACGACGGTTTCGCACCGAGATGGCGCGTTGAGTGCACCTGAAGCGGGCTTGCGCATCGGGTTCGATGATGCCAAAACGGCAGGGTCTGAATTTGGGTGTTAACCCTCGGAGCTCGGCCAGCGTGCTGACGCTCCGAGACATCCCGCGCGTGATGGTGAGCACACAGCTGAAACGTGGCCACGCCGGCCTGACGCGCTACATCACTCGCAGTTGTGGCGTGGCATCTTGGATCACGGGGGCTGCCCGGCCGCTGGCATGATGGCGTCTGACTCGATCCATTGGCAAGGAAAGCGCATGCAAACGCCGAACCCATCAGGCCGCTCAGAGACCCCCGAATCGACCATGGCCGTCACCGGCGCTCAGATGCAAGCCTGGACTGCGATCGAGGCCGTGGCCGCCATCAAAGACGGCGTCGTCAGCGCACAGGATTACCTGGCTGCGATGGTCGACCGTGCCAAGGCCTTGAGTGATCTGAACGCGATGATCACGCTTGATGAGGCGGGCGCGCTGTCGGCCGCGCAGCGCATCGATGCGGACCGATTGGCCGGCAAGCCCTTGGGCGCGTTGGCGGGGTTGGTCATCGTCGTCAAGGACAACATCCACAGCCAAGCTTTGAAGACCACCGGCGGCACCCAGGCCTTGGCGGGATTCGTTCCCACGCGCCATGCGCCGTCATTGCAGAAACTGCTGGACGCGGGTGCGGTGCTGTTGGGGAAGTCCAATCTGCATGAGATGGCATTCGGCATCACCAGCACCAACTTCTTCCTCGGAACGGGCGACGATGGCGCGTGCAACCATCCCTGCAGGAACCCGTACGACAGGACCCGCATTCCCGGCGGTTCATCGGGCGGCACGGCGGTGGCGATCGCCGCGCGCTTCTCGCCTGCTGGGCTGGGCACAGACACCGGCGGCTCGACCCGGGTGCCTGCGGCCTTGTGCGGTATCGCTGGATTTCGGCCCTCGGTGGGCAATGGCGGCGCGCAGCGCCGGTACCACGACGAGAACGCCGTGGTGCCGATCAGCCGGACCCGGGACACGGTCGGGCCGATGGCCAGAACGGTGGCCGATCTGGCGCTGCTCGACGCGGTCATCACCGGCACATCAAGCCCCAAGCCCAAGCCGCTGAACGGGTTGCGTCTGGGGCTTCCGGCCTCGTTCTGGGTCGGGCTGGATCGTCAGGTCCAGGCGGTCTGCGAGGAGGCCTGCAGGAAGCTGGCCGACAGCGGGGTGGTTCTGGTGACTGTCGACCTAATCGGCTTGATGGCCTTGAATGATCAGGTCTCTTTCCAAATTGCTTTGACCGAGCCCAAGACCGACATCCCGAGCTACTTGCTGGCCAATGGCATGGCGCTTGGATTGAATGAGATCGAAGCCGGCTTGAGCAGCCCGGATGTCAAGGGCGCATTCGGCGCCATCTTGGCCGACGCTTTTATCGGTCAATACGACGCCGCCATCAAGGTCCACCGACCGGCCATGCAGGACCTCTATGCCAAGTACTTTGCGGCCAACCAACTCGACGCGGTGCTGTTCCCGACCACGATCCTGACCGCGCCAACCATCGATGCGTTGAAGGGCTCGTCCACCTTGCGGGTCAATGGGGGCGACGAGGCAGACACTTTCACCACCGTGATACGCAACACCGACCCCTGCAGCAACGCAGGGCTGCCAGGCCTGTCCATTCCAGCTGGCTTGACGCGCGACGGCCTGCCGGTCGGACTGGAGCTCGACGGTCCCCTGGGCAGCGATCAGGACCTGCTGGCCATCGGCATGTCGATCGAAGCCTTGCTCGGTCCATTGGCCGCACCGAAGCTCTGAACCGGCGCTGACCACAGGCGGCCGCCGTTGCGGCCCTTGCGCTGCGGGATGTCGAGCGGTCGGCAAGCGGTCGGCGATTGGGTGGCGATTGGGTGGCGATTGGGCGGCGATTGGGCGGCGATTGGGCGCGCATGCCCTGATGCGCGAAGGCGTGCGGCTCTGACCCAGAGGACTGCGCCACCTTGGTGCTTCCGGGCCTGATCCAGCCCGCGCGGACTGGCCCATTTGCACAGCTTCGGTGCGTCGACCGACGGCGCGCTGTACCAGTGCCTGGTCTGATTTCAGCCCGGATCCCTCGGCCAATCACCCTGGCCTGCAAGTTGCTTGTATACCGGGCAGAACACCGGCTGTCGGGTCGGTCCTCAACCGGCCTCAGTCGGCCTAACCTCAGGAGTGAGCATCAATGTCGCAAGCCATCTGGAATCGTCGTGACTGGATCAAGAGCGCTGGCGCGCTGGCCGCGGTGGGCATCGGCCCCGCCGCCATGGCGCAGAAACCCTTGACCGTCGGCTTCATTTATGTCGGCCCGCGCGACGACTACGGCTACAACCAAGCCCAGGCCGAGAGCGTGGCGATGGTCAAGAAGATGCCAGGCATCAAGGTGGTCGACGAGGAGAACGTACCGGAGACCAATGCGGTTCAAAAGGCGATGCAGGGCATGATCGCGCAGGACGGCGCCACGCTGCTGTTCCCCACGTCTTACGGCTATTTCGACCCGCACTTGTTGGCGGTGGCGGCCAAGAATCCGGCGGTGCGTTTTGCCCATTGCGGCGGGTTGTGGGACGCGGCCAAGCACCCGAAGAACACCGGCAGTTTCTTTGGTTATATCGACGAAGCCCAGTACCTCAACGGCGTGATCGCTGGTCATGCCAGCAAGAGCAAGAAACTGGGCTTCATCGCCGCCAAGCCGATTCCGCAGGTACTGCGCAACATCAACGCTTTCACGCTCGGTGCGCGCTCGGTCGACCCGACCATCACCACGACCGTCATCTTCACCGGCGACTGGAGCCTGCCTGTCAAGGAGGCCGAGGCCACCAACAGCCTGGCCGACCAAGCCATCGACGTGTTCACGATGCACGTGGACGGACCCAAGGTGATCGTCGAGACCGCTGCCAAGCGCGGCAAGTTCGTCTGCGGTTATCACGCCTCCCAGGCCAAGCTGGCGCCTAACGCCTATCTGACCGGTGCTGAATGGAACTGGCTGACGGCGTACAAGCAGATCATCGATGCTGCCCAGACCGGCAAGCCGCACCCCAACTTCGTGCGCGGCGGCTTGAAAGAAGGCTTCGTCAAGAGCTCGCCCTATGGTTCGATGGTTGCCGAGGGCGCTCGCAAGAACGCCGACGGGATCCGCGCCAAGATGATCGCCGGCAGCTTCGACATCTTCGCCGGCGAATTGAAGGACAACACCGGCAAGGTGGTGATCCCCAAGGGCAAGTCGTTCAAGCAGACCGACCTTGAACTCGAAAGCATGAACTACCTGGTGGAAGGCGTGATCGGAAAAGTGTGACCCATCCCCGCAGCGAACCGCGGTCGCCTCCTTCTCAGGGGGCGCCGCTAGCGGCCCGGCCCAGCCGGTTCCGCGGCGTCTGCTGGGGGTCCGGTCTCCTGCGCAAGTCGGTTCGTTAATTCATCGGGACTCATCGACATGGCCTTCCCTCGCCCATGGCACGCCCCAGCCGAAGCCCTGCTGTTGCCTGCCGGCGCGTTGGTTGCGGCGCTCGTGCTGTTTGGTGGCTTCGTCTGGTGCGGTGGGCACAGTCCTGTTCAAGCCTGGCTGCTGTTGTTTCAGGGTGCGTTTGGCGATGCGTTCTCCTGGCAGAACTCGTTGCAACGCGCCGCGCCATTGATGTTGACCGCTTTGGCGGTGGCGCTGCCGGCGCGCGCCGGGTTGACAGTGATCGGTGGGGAGGGCGCTCTGGTGCTGGGCGCTTTGGGCTGCGCTGGACTGCCCTACTGGTGGCCCGGTTTGAGTGGCACGGGCGGCAGCGTCGCCGTGTTGGCGGCTGGGGCCTTGCTGGGCGCAGGCTGGATCGCGCTGGCCGGCGCGCTGCGTCAGTGGCGCGGTGTCAATGAGACCATTTCCAGTTTGCTGTTGGGCTACATCGCGATCGCGCTGTTCAAGCACTGGGTTGAGGGTTCGCTGCGCGACCCGTCCAGCTTGAACAAACCGAGCACCCGACCGCTGGTCGAGAGCCTGCGTATTGGGCCCATCTTCGCCAACGGTGACAGCTTGCTCGGCGATGTGCACTGGGGTCTGGTCATCGGTCTGGTGCTGTGCGTGGCGGCTGGGCTGTGGCTGAGTTTCACCGCTTCGGGCTTCGCGCTCAGGGTCGTCGGCGGCAATGCGCGGACGGCCAGGCTGGTGGGCCTGCCCACCGACCGCCTGGTGCTGCTAGCCTGCGCGCTGGGCGGCGCTTGTTCGGGCCTGGCCGGTGCGGTGGAGGTCGCGGCAGTGCACCAGGCGGCCAACGCATCAGTGATCGTCGGGCTGGGCTACACGGGCATCTTGGTGTCCTTCGTGGCACGCCATAACCCGTGGGCGATCCCGCCGGTGGCGCTGCTGTTCGGCGGATTTGCCGCAGCCGGCAGCCTGCTGCAGCGGCGCATGGGCTTGCCCGATGCGTCGGTGCTGGTGCTGCAGGGTTTCGCGTTCGTCTTCATCCTGGCGGCCGAGGCCTTGCGCGGCCGGCTCTTTCAGTGGCCGCTGCCGCACCTGACCCGGTGGCGGCCGGTGCCCAGAGAGCTTGCTGCGTGAACGCCGACCTGTGGCTCGATCTGTTGTTGGCCATCGTCGGCGGCGCGGTGCGGGTGGGCACACCTTTCCTGTTTGTCAGCCTGGGCGAATGCCTGACCGAAAAATCCGGCCGTATCAATCTGGGGTTAGAGGGCGTACTGGTGTTCTCGGCGATGGCTGGTTTCGGTGGTGCTTATCTCAGCGGCTCTCCCTGGGTCGGTGTGCTGCTGGCGGGTTTGAGTGGCGCTGCGTTGGCGCTGATGCACGGCTTGCTGTGCTCGCTGAAGCGGGTCTCGGACATCGCCACCGGCATTGCGTTGATGCTGCTCGGCGCCGGCCTGGCCTTCTACCTTGGCAAGCCGCTGATCCAGCCGCAGGCGCCACAGATCCCGTCGATCGCACTGGGGGCCTGGGCTGCTTCACCCGGCGTGCAGAGCGCGCTCGCGATCAACGCGCTGTTCCCGGTCGGTGTCGCGCTGGCGGGTTTGTTGGCTTGGGGCCTGGCCAACACCCGTTGGGGCTTGGTGGTGCGCATGGCGGGTGACAGCAGCGATGCCGCCCGTGCGCTGGGTTACTCGGTCAACGGCGTCCGCATTGCCGCCACCACCGCTGGGGGCTTCATCGCGGGACTGGGCGGCGCATCACTGTCGCTCTACTACCCTGGAAGCTGGAACGAAGGCTTGTCCAGTGGCCAGGGACTGATCGCGGTCGCACTGGTGATCTTCGCGCGCTGGAGTCCCTGGCGCTGCCTGGGCGCGGCGCTGCTGTTCGGTGGTGCCGGTGCGATCGGTCCGGCCCTGCAATCGGTGGGCATCAGCGGGGGCTATTACCTGTTCAATGCAGTGCCTTACGCACTGACGCTGGCCATCTTGGTGGCCACTTGCTCACCTCAGCGCGCCATCAAAGGCGCACCTATGGAATTGGGAGTTTCGACATGAGCGGATTGGGTGGTTTGAACAAGTCGCCGAACGGTGTGGTGGTGGGCCTGGTGCAGATGCAACTGCCGCTGGTCGAGACGCCGTCACAACTGGCGGCGCAGACGCAGCGAATTTGCCAGATGGTCGGCAAGGCGCGACGCAATCTGTCCACGATGGACTTGGTGGTGTTCCCCGAATATGCGTTGCACGGCTTGAGCATGCGCACGGCGCCGGAGCTGATGGTCACGCTGGACGGCCCCGAGGTGGCGGCGTTCAAGGCCGCCTGCGTGCAGCACCGCATCTGGGGCTGTTTCTCGATCATGGAGACGAACCCAGGCGGCAACCCTTACAACAGCGGCCTGATCATCGACGACCAGGGCGAGATCGCGCTCTATTACCGCAAGTTGCACCCTTGGGTGCCGGTCGAACCTTGGGAGCCGGGCAACCTGGGCGTGCCGGTGTGCGTCGGACCGCGTGGCGTCAAGCTGGGGCTGATCATCTGTCATGACGGCATGTTCCCCGAGATGGCGCGCGAGGCCGCTTACCGGGGCGCCGAGATCATCTTGCGCACGGCCGGCTACACCGCGCCAATCCGTCATGCCTGGCAGATCACCAACCAGGCGAATGCGTTTCAGAATCTTGCGATCACCGCCAGCGTCTGCATGTGCGGGTCAGACGGCAGTGTCGACTCGATGGGCGAAGCGATGTTTTGCAACTTTGACGGCACCATCATCGCCCAGGGCGGCGGCCGCATTGACGAGATCATCAGCGCCGAGCTTCGGCCCGATCTGGTGCGCGAGGCGCGCGTCGGCTGGGGCGTCGAGAACAACCCCTACCAGCTTGGCCATCGCGGCTATGTGGCAGTGGCCGGCGGCGCGATGGACTGCCCGTACACCTTCATGCACGACATGGTGGCCGGCAGCTTGCGCTGGCCCTGGGAGGACCAGGTGCAGGTGACCGACGGCAGCCCCTGCGGCTTCGCGCCCCCCACCCGCGAGTATGTCGGCGCCGAGCCCAATCCGGTGGTGCCTGACCCTGGTGCCTGAGCCCGCTCCGTGCTGAAGAAAGTGAGCAGACCATGACGACGATTGCCTCCGTTCCTTACGCCTGGCCCTACGACGGCCAGTTCACGCCGGCCAACACCGCGCTGCTGATCATCGACATGCAGACCGATTTCTGCGGCGTCGGCGGTTATGTCGACAAGATGGGCTACGACCTGTCGATGACCCGCGCCCCGATTGCGCCGCTGCAGCGTTTGCTGGCCGAAGCCCGTCGCGTTGGCCTGCACGTGATCCACACCCGTGAAGGGCATCGGCCCGACCTGTCGGACCTGCCGGCCAACAAGCGTTGGCGTTCTAGGCAGATCGGTGAGGCCGGCATCGGCATCGGCGACGTCGGTCCCTGCGGCCGCATCCTGGTGCGCGGTGAGTCGGGCTGGGACATCATTCCTGAGCTCTACCCGATCGCCGGCGAGACCATCATCGACAAGCCCGGCAAGGGCAGCTTCTACGCCACCGACCTGGACCTGGTGTTGCGCACCCGGGGCGTGCGAAACCTGATCCTCACCGGCATCACGACCGATGTGTGCGTCCACACGACGATGCGCGACGCCAATGACCGTGGCTATGAGTGCGTGCTGCTTGCCGATTGCACCGGTGCCACCGATGCCGGCAACCATGCGGCCGCACTGAAGATGATCCAGATGCAAGGCGGTGTCTTCGGTGCCGTGGCTGAGTCAGCCGCTGTGGTCAGCGCCTTGCAGGCGCTCTGATGCCGCAAGGCCAAGTTTCCCCAAGCCAGCCTACCCATTGATCTCCTCTAGAAAGCCGCCATGACCACCTTGAACTTCCGTGCCCGCCGCCGCCTGCTGCAAGCCAGCCTGGGCTCAGCCGCGCTGATCGGCCTGTCGCGCAAGTCGCTCGCGGCAGACGACAAGATCCTGATCGGCTACTGGCCGATCGCGGCCGGCCTGCCGCTGTACGTCGGGCTCGAGCGCGGCATCTTCAAGGAGGCTGGCCTGACTGTGGAGGGCGCCAAGTTCGCCAGCGCGCAACAGGTGGCCGAGGCGATGATCGCCGGTCGAATCCACGGGTCAGGCAATGGCACCGCATCAGCGGCGTTGGCGCTGGCTGAGCTCACCAGCCCCAACCTGTTCAAGATCATCTGCAGCAACCCGAGCAACCGCAAGCTGGTGCTCGACCAGATCCTGGTGCCCAAGGAGTCGACGGTCAAGGCCATCGCCGAACTGGCGGGCAAGAAGGTGGCCTGCGGTCCTGGCATTCAAAACGTGACACTGGCCAAGATCATTCTGGAGAAGAACGGCATTGCCAACCCAACGGTGACCGAGTTGCCAGTTGGCCAGCATGTGCCCGCGCTGGCGGCAGGTCAGGTCGATGCGGTCTACACGCTGGAGCCCACCGGCACGGCTGGCCGGCTGAAAGGTCTGACCCGCGTGCTGGAGGTCGGCGTGATCTCGAAATACGTGCTGGGCAATCCCGACGCACCTTGGTTCGGTGGCACGGCCAGCGTGACCACCGCTTTCCTGAAGGACAAGCCTGAGCTGGCGAAGCGCTACATCGCCGCCTACGCCAAGTCGGTCGACTGGGTGCGCAAGTACCCTGCCGAATCGCGCACCCACCTCGATGGTTTCACCGCGATCGACGAGTCGCTGGTCAAAGAGGTGCCGCTGCCCGGTTTCACGCTGTACAACGAGTTCAAGCCAGACGACATCGAGCATTTTCAGAAGTTCTTCGACATCTTCACCGACCGCAAGATCTTCCCCAAAAAGGTCGACGTGAAGTCCTTGCTGTACACGGGTTGACATGGCCCACGCTTGCAGCATCTTCGCCACTGACCCTTTGCAGGGCCGACCCCAGCGGCCCGGTCCAGCCGCAGCCGTCAGGGGCCGAGGCCCGCGCCGCTGCCATGGCGAGCGCTGCGGCGCGATGGGCCGCTGACATGTCTCGCTACCTCGACAAGCGATGGCTGCCGCTGATCGGCCCGGTGCTGCTGATCGCGCTATGGCAGTTGATGATCTCGGCCCATTGGGTCAAGGCGGTGCTGCTGCCGCCGCCTGGCGCCACGCTACTGCATCTGGTGGACGTGTTTTCCAGCGGCGCCATCTTTGCCGACCTGGGATCCACGGTCTACCGCACGCTGGCCTCGTTCGCGATCGCCGTGGCCGTCGGTGTGCCGCTGGGCGTGATGCTGGGCAGCGCCGAAGGCGCCTACCGAAGCGTTGAGTTCTTGATCGACTTCTTCCGCTCGACGCCGAGTTCAGCGTTGATCCCGCTGTTCCTACTGATCTTCGGCATTACCGACATCAACAAGATCGCGATCGCCAGCTTCGGCTCGATGCTGATCGTGCTGTTCAACAGCGCTTACGGTGTGATGAATGCGAAGAAGACCCGGGTGATGGCCGCACAGATCATGGGCGTGTCGAAGTGGCATGTCTTCAAGGACGTGATGCTGATGGAGAGCCTGCCGCAGACCTTCGTCGGCCTGCGCAGCGCGGTGAGCATGGCGTTGGTGATCGTGATCGTCGCCGAGATGTTCATCGGCAGCGAGACAGGTCTGGGCCACCGCATCATCGACGCGCAGCAGGTTTTCAACGTCAAGGAGATGTATTGCTCCATCCTGGTGACCGGCGCGCTGGGCTACGGCCTGAACCTGCTTTTCCTGTTGGCTGAAAAACGGTTGATCCATTGGAGCGGCAAAGCATGACCGGCGCGATGCCGAGTCTGCACGCGGCGCCCGCGCTGGCCGCCGGTGCGGCAGACACGGTCCTCACGTTGCCGGCGGCGCCGGGGACCCATGTGACCGTGCGGGGCTTGAGCAAAAGCTTTGCCGGTACGCCGCTGTACACCAACTTCAGCCTCGACCTGCCGCGTAGCAAGATCGTGTCGATCTTTGGCCCCAACGGCTGCGGCAAGTCGACCTTGATGAACATGATCGCCGGGCTGTTGCCGCCGGATACCGGTGAGATCCTGTTCGACGGCAAGTCGCTCAAGGACACGCAGATTGGCTACGTGTTCCAGAACTACCGCGACGCGTTGTTCCCGTGGCTCACCGCTTGGGACAACATCGCCTACCCGCTCAAGCGTCAAGGGATGAAGCCTGCCGCAGTGAAGGCGCGGGTTGAGGAACTGGTGGCACTGTTCGAGATTCGCTTTGACCTGCAGCGCTACCCGTACGAGCTGTCGGGGGGGCAGATGCAGACCGTGTGCATCATGCGGTCGATGGCCACCCGGCCCGAAGTGCTGTTCCTCGACGAACCGTTTTCGGCGCTGGATTTCGAGATGACCTTGTTCATCCGTGCCAAGTTGCAAGAGGCTCACCTGGCCACCGGCACCACGATGGTCATCGTCTCGCACGACCTAGAGGATGCGGTATTTCTGGCCGACCGCATCCTGCTGCTGACGCGTCGGCCCACCCGGATCGCCGAGATCGTGCCTTTCGACTTGCCGCGCCCGCGCCTGCCCGAGGCCGTCGCTGACCCGGCGTTCGTGCGGGCCAAGGCCCACACCTTGGAAGTCTTTCGGCGCGAGATGAAATGACATCCCCCCCGAAGCGCCTTCGGCGCTCCCCCCAGAGGGCGAGCCGCCAGTGGTCCGGCGAAGCCGGTCCCGCGGCGTCTGCTTGTCGAGTTCGGCGCCATGGGAAATGAGATGAGCATGCACGCACTGTCCTTGGAAACCTACCAGCTGACCAAACGCTTTGGCGCGCTCACCGCGCTTGATGGCGTGTCGCTGAAGGTGCGGCCTGGCACGGTGCACGCGCTGCTGGGCGAAAACGGCGCCGGCAAGAGCACGTTCGTCAAATGCGTGGTCGGCTATTACCGGCCCGACGACGGCGCAGTGTTGGTCGATGGCCGTGAGTGCGACATCCACTCCCCCACCGTGGCACGTGGTACGGGCATCGGCATGGTTTACCAGCATTTCACCGTGGTGCCTGGCATGACGGTGGCTGAGAACCTGCTGCTGGCGCGCGGCCGGATACCGGCGGTGATCGACTGGGCGGCAGCGCGGGCCGAGCTGTCCGCCTTTCTGGCGACCGCGCCGTTCCAACTCGACCTCGACGCCACGCCGCTCGACCTGTCCGCCGGCGAGAAGCAGAAGCTGGAGATCCTCAAACAATTGTTCCTGAAGCCCCGGCTGCTGATCCTCGATGAGCCGACCTCGGTGCTGACACCGCAAGAGGCCGATGAGGTGTTGGGCGCGCTGCGCGAGCGGGCCCATGCCGGCGATTGCTCGGTGATTCTGATCACCCACAAGTTTCGCGAGGTGCTGGCGTTTGCCGACGATGCGTCGGTGTTGCGGCGCGGCGCGCTGGTCGAGAGCTTGGCCGTGGCTGCCACCACGCCGGAGCACTTGGCACAGGCGATGGTGGGCGAGGGCCAGGCGGTGACCTTGCCGTTGACCCGGCAAGGACGTGAACCTGGTGCGGTGCAGTTGGCGGTGGCCGGCCTGCAGGTGATGGGCGATCGCGGCGAGTTGGCGGTGCAAGACGTGGACCTGACGGTGCGGTCCGGCGAAATCGTCGGGCTGGCCGGTGTCTCGGGCAACGGCCAGCGCGAGCTGATGCAAGCGTTGACCGGCCAGCGCCGGCGCGCGGCCGGCAGTGTTCGGGTGGCCGGCCAGCCCTATGCAGCCACCCGACGCCAGAACCGCGAACTGAAGGTGCGCGCGCTGCCCGAAGAGCCGCTGCTCAACGCCTGCGTTGCCGAGCTCAGCGTGGCCCAGAACATGGCGCTGCGCCAGTTTGACGAGACACCGTTTGCCAGTGCTGCCGTCACCGGCGGCTGGGTGCGCTGGGGTCGGTTGCGCCAGCGCGCGCGGGACTGGATCGCCGAGTACGGCGTCAAGGCCCAGGGCGAGCGGGCCTCGATGCGCAGCCTGTCGGGGGGCAACGTGCAGCGTGCCGTGCTGGCGCGCGAGTTGGCTGGCGAGGCCGCTTTGCTGCTGGTCAGCAACCCGGTTTTCGGTCTGGACTTTGCGGCGGTGGCCGAGATCCACGGCCGATTGATGGCCGCGCGCAACCGGGGTGCGGCGGTGCTGCTGGTCAGCGAGGACTTGGACGAGTTGCTGCTGCTGGCTGACCGCATCGTCGTGATGAGCGAAGGCCGGATCGTCTTCGATGTGCCCGCCCACCAGGCCGACCGGCGCGAGCTGGGGGCGTTCATGGGCGGCAAGGCGCCGACCGCAGCGCCGAATCCTCTTGTCTTGATCCCGGAGGCCGCATGACCGCGTTGCCCGCCCAGCCCTTTGACTTTCCCTTTGAGCTGGCGCACTGCGCGCTGGTCATCATCGACATGCAGCGAGATTTTGTCGAACCCGGCGGCTTTGGCGAGTCGCTGGGCAACGACGTGAGTCCGCTGCAAGCCATCGTGCCCACTTGCGCTGCTGTGTTGGCGACCTGGCGAGCGGCCGGCGGCTGCGTGGTGCACACCCGCGAGGGCCATCGGCCTGACCTGTCGGACTGCCCGCCTGCCAAATTGTTACGCGGCCAGCCCAGCCTGCGCATCGGCGACCAGGGCCCGATGGGTCGGGTGCTGGTGATCGGTGAGCCCGGACATGCCATCGTGCCGGCGCTGGCGCCGGCGCCAGGTGAACTTGTGATCGACAAGCCTGGCAAAGGTGCGTTTTATGGCACGCCGTTGCAGGCGGAACTGCAGCAGCGCGGCATCCGGCAACTGGTGCTGATGGGCGTGACCACCGAGGTCTGCGTGCAGACGACGATGCGCGAAGCCAACGACCGGGGCTATGACTGCCTGTTGGTCGAGGACGCGACCGACAGCTACTTCCCGGCATTCAAGACCGCCACGCTGGCGATGATCACGGCCCAGGGCGGCATCGTCGGTTGGGTAGCACCGGCCGCTGCGGTGCTGGATGCGCTGGTGCAGGATGCGCAGATTCATGACGCGCCGGTGGATTCCGCCGTAGTGCCTGTTGCGAAGATCCCTGGTTGACGGCGGCTGTCCGCTGATCCCTGATGACGCCTGTTGATGCTAATTGACGCTGAGCTTATGAACGCCTCGCTGACCGACTGCACCTGATGACCACCACTCCGCTGACCCTGGCTGATTGGCGCGCCGCTTACGCTGCCGGCGCCCAAGCCACCGACCTGCTGGCCCCGTTGCTGGCCCGCCTGCACGGGCAGGCCGCCGCCGACGACCCGGCCTGGATCCACCGTTGCGCGCCGGACTTCATTGCCGCTCAATTGGCGCAATTGGCGCAGCTCTCCGAGCGCGACCGCGCCATGCTGCCCCTCTACGGGGTGCCGTTCGCGGTCAAGGACAACATCGATGTCGCCGGCCTGCCCACCACCGCTGCCTGTCCAGCGTTTGCCCATGTCGCCGCGCACAGCGCGACGGTGGTGCAGCGCTTGATGGCGGCCGGCGCGGTGCTGGTCGGCAAGACCAACCTGGACCAGTTCGCCACCGGCTTGGTGGGCACCCGATCGCCCTATGGCGAGGTGCCCAACAGCTTCGACAGCCAGTACGTCAGCGGTGGCAGCAGCTCGGGCTCGGCCTCGGTGGTTGCGCGCGGGTGGGTGGCGTTCGCGCTCGGCACCGACACGGCAGGGTCGGGCCGGGTGCCGGCAGGATTGAACAACTTGGTCGGCCTGAAGCCCACGCCAGGCCGGGTGCCGATGGCCGGGGTGCTGCCGGCCTGCCGTACGCTGGATGTGGTGTCGGTGCTGGCGCTGACGGTGGCCGACGCGGCCCAGGTGATGGCGGTGATCGAGGGCGCCGAGGACGAACCCGACTTTCAGTCCTGGCCGCTCCAGCCGCCGTGGCTGGGTCGCACCGGCGCCGCGCTGCGCGTGGGGGTGCCCAGCGCTCCCGGTTGTGACGCCGCGCTGGGCTATGACCAGGCTTTCGAAGAGGCCGTGGCGCAGCTGCGCGCATGGGGGCTGGCGCCGCAGCCAATTGACATGAGCCCCTTGTTCGAGGTCGCCAGGCTGCTCTACGACGGCCCCTGGGTCGCCGAGCGCTATGCGGTGGTGCAGGCGCTGTTCGACCATCAACCCGAGGCGCTGGATGCCACGGTGCAGCGGGTCATCGCCAGGGCCAGTGAGTTCGATGCGGCCTCGGCCTTCCGGGCCCGCTACCTGCTGGAAGATCTGCGGCGTCAGCTGGCGCCGCTATGGCAGCAGATCGACGTGCTGATGGTGCCCACCACGCCCACCTGCCCGACCCGTGCGGCGGTGGCGGCCGAGCCGGTGCTGCGCAATTCCGAGCTGGGCCGCTTCACCAATTTCGTCAACCTGCTGGGCCAGGCCGCATTGGCGCTGCCCAGCGGCGCCAGCGCCAGCGGACTGCCCTTTGGCGTCACCTTCATCGCGCCGGGCGGCAGCGACGCCGCGCTGGTCGACCTGGGCTTGCGCTGGGAGGCGGCGCGGGCCCAGCCGCTGGGTTGCCGCTTGCGTCCGGCCACGCCGGCCGACCGGGCCCTGCAGGCCGGCCCGGCCGCAGCGGCCACGCTGGCGCTGGCAGTGGTCGGTGCGCATCTGGCGGGCATGCCGCTGCACGGCCAGCTGGTCGAGCGCGGCTGCCGGCTGCGTTCAGCCACCAGCACGGCGGCGCAGTACCGGCTTTACGCGCTGCCTGGCACCTCGCCGCCCAAGCCCGGATTGGCCCGGGTGCTGGTGGGCGAGACCGGCCAGGCGATCGAGCTTGAGGTCTACGACATGCCGATCGCCGCGCTGGGCAGTTTTTTGGCGCTGATCCCGCCGCCGCTGGGCCTGGGCTCGGTGCAACTGGTCGACGGGACTTGGGTCAAGGGCTTCATCTGCGAGGGCGCTGGCCTGGCCGGCGCCACCGACATCAGCGCCATTGGCGGCTGGCGTGCTTACTTGGCGTCGCAACGATGAACCCGGCACTGATCGACGATCCGGTGGTGCTGGCCGAGGTCACCGAAGTGTTCCATGCCTACGAGGCGGCGCTGATGGCCAACGATGTGGCCGCGCTCAACGCCTACTTTTGGGCCGATGCACGCACCACGCGGTACGGCATCGCCGACCGGCAGTGGGGCATCGACGAGCTGGTGGCCTTCCGCGCCGCCACCCCAGCGCCCAATTTCACCCGAACGCTGCATCACTTGCGCATCATCGGATTTGGACCGGACATGGCGGTGGCACAGGTCGAATTCGAGCGCAGCGACACCACGCTGCGTGGCTTCCAGAGCCAGACCTGGGTGCGGCTGGCGCCAGGCCCCGCCGGTTGGCGGATCGTCAGCGCCCATGTCAGCATGATCCCGTTTAAATCGGCCTGATGGCCTGACAGCCGGCTGCCTGAGATCGCCCTTGCCATGTCGCCAATCCACGACGCCAGCCAGCACGTTCAGCGCGCGGTCGGCGCCACGCCCTTGCTCGAGACCCCCACTTTGGCCGATTTGGCCTACGCACAGCTTAAACGCCTGATTTTCGATTTTGTGCTGATGCCCGGTGAGCGCTGCAGCGAGAGCGAACTGGCGCAGCGCCTGGCGATCAGCCGCACGCCGTTGCGCCAGGCGCTTCAGCGATTGGAGCGCGAGGGTTTTCTGCAAGTGGTGCCGCGGGTCGGCTGGCAGGTGGCGCCGCTGGACTTCGACGTTTTCGACGAGCTCTACGATCTGCGCGTGCTGATCGAATGCCATGCCGCACAGCAACTGGCGATCGCCGACGAGCGGCCCGCGCTACCGGGATTGGCCGCGTTCTGGTTGGTGCCCCCTGGCGAGCGGCTGACCGACGGTGCCGCGGTAGGCCAGGCCGACGAAGTTTTTCACAGTGAGCTGGTGCTGAGCAGCGGCAACCGCGAGATGGCGCGCGTGCACCGCGAGATCACCGAGCGCATCCGCATCATCCGGCGGCTCGATTTCACCAAGGGCGCTCGGGTGCATGCCACCTATGAAGAGCACGCGCAGATCCTGCGCGCGATCCTGCAGCGCCGTGACGATGAGGCCCAGCGGCTGCTGCGGGCCCATGTCGAGCAAAGCAAGCTCGAGGTACGCCACATCACGCTCGACATGTTGTACCGGGCGCGGCGCAGCGCCTGATTCGAGCGGCGCCGCGGATCTACCGGCGCTTGGCGGCCGACGCCAGCCGGCTGTCATGCGGGTGCGTTTACCATCGGCGCCTTTGACGTTCACAGCGGTGCCCCGGCTTTGAAGCGCCGCATCGCTACCCTGACCGACGTTGGTATCCGATGGCGTGGCAGGAACGTCACTTGGCAAACCGCCGTCCACATTGAAATCAAACCGAGGAGCTCGCATGTCCCTGTCCCGTCGCCACATCCTGGCCACCACCCTGGCCCTGGCCAGCCTGAGCGCCCCGGCGCTGGCCCAAAACAAGATCAAGGTCGCCGGGATCTACACCGTGCCGGTGGAACAGCAATGGGTCAGCCGCATCGACAAGGCGCTCAAAGCCGCGGCGGCGCGAGGCGAGATCGAGTACGTTTTCAGCGAGAACGTGACCGTGGCCGACTATGAGCGTGTGTTGCGTCAGTACGCCGAAAAGGGCATCACCTTGATCGTCGGTGAGGCTTTTGCGGTCGAGGTCGGTGCGCGCAAGGTGGCCAAGGACTACCCCAAGGTCAGCTTCCTGCTCGGCAGCTCTGGCAAGCCGCAGGAGCCCAACTTCTCGGTCTTCGACAACTACATCCACGAGCCGGCCTATCTGTCGGGCATGGTGGCGGGTGGCATGACCAAGTCGAACAAGATCGGCATGGTCGGGGGCTTCGCAGTCCCCGAGGTCAACCGCCTGATGAACGCCTTCATGGCGGGCGCCAAGGAAGTGAACCCCAAGGTCGAATTCAGCGTCAGCTTCATCAGCAGCTGGTTTGACCCGCCCAAGGCCAAGGAAGCCGCTTTCGCGATGATCGACAAGGGCGCCGACGTGATGTATGCCGAGCGCTTCGGCGTCAGCGACGCGGCCAAGGAGCGCAAGGTGCTGGCCATCGGCAACGTGATCAACACCCAGAAAGACTATCCCGACACCGTCGTGGTTTCGGCGATCTGGAACATGGAGCCCAGCGTCAACGCGGCTTTGGCGGCCGTCAAGGCTGGCAAGTTCAAGGCTGAGGATTACGGCCACCTGAGCTTCATGAAAGCCAAGGGCAGCGAGCTCAGCCCCTTGGGCACGTTCGAGAAGAAGGTGCCGGCGGCGTTGGTGACCAAGGTCAAGGCCAAGGAAAAGGCCATTCTCGACGGCAGCTTCAAGGTCGTGATCGACGAGACAGTGCCCAAAGGCAAGTGATCTACAGGGTCAGGGCGCCCGGCCAGCGGCTGACTCGATGAACGAACCGGTCCTGCAACTGTCGGGCATCACCAAGCGTTTCGGCGCGCTGGTGGCCAACGATGCGATTTCGTTGACGCTGGCCCGCGGCGAGGTGTTGGCGTTGTTGGGTGAGAACGGCGCCGGCAAGAGCACGCTGGTGTCCATCCTGTTCGGCCATTACCGCGCGGATGCTGGCACGATCATGGTGGACGGTCGGCTGCTACCGCCCGGCAAACCCGGTGCCGCGTTGTCGGCCGGTATCGGCATGGTGCACCAGCACTTCAGCTTGGCCGACAACCTCAGCGTGCTAGACAACGTGATGCTGGGCACCGAGCCGCTGTGGCAGCCTTTCTCGCGTCGAGCCGCTGCGCTGGTGGCGCTGCAAGACACGGCGCAGCGTTTCGGCCTGCAGGTCAACGCCGCATCCCGCATCAAGGACTTGTCGGTTGGCGAACGTCAGCGCGTCGAGATCCTGAAAGCCCTGCTGCCTTTCGGTCGGCGACGCGGTGCCCGGGTGCTGATCCTCGACGAGCCCACGGCGGTGCTGACGCCGCAGGAAAGCGAATCGCTGTTCGCGACCTTGTCGCAGTTGGTGGCGCAGGGATTGAGCGTGATCTTCATCAGCCACAAGCTCGACGAGGTACTGCGGGTTTCGCACCGCATCGCCGTGTTGCGCGCCGGCAAGCTGGTGGCCGAGATGCCGGCGGCCGGGGCGAGCCAGGCGATGCTGGCGCAGGCGATGGTCGGGCGCGAGGTGCCTCGCGTGACGCGGGGGCCGACGCCATCAGGCGCTGCCGCGCTGGCCCAGCCTCCAGTCTGTGAATTGCGCGATCTCCGGGTGCGGGGTGTCGGCCCTTGGCCGCAGCTCGACGGCGTCAACCTGGCGCTGCGGCCTGGCGAGGTGGTGGCGATTGCCGGTGTGGCTGGCAATGGCCAACAGGCGCTGGCCGACCTGCTGCACGGGCTGATCGCTGCCGATGCAGGCAGCGTCACGCTGGCGGGCCGGGCGATGCCCGCCACGCCGCGCGCCTGGATCGCTGCTGGCGCGGCCAGAATTCCAGAAGATCGCCACGCGGTGGGCGTGGTGGGCGATTTGCCGCTGTGGGAGAACGCGGTGCTCGAGCGCTATGCCAGCCCGGCATTCGCGCGTGGCGGCGTGATCAAACGCGGCGCTGCGACGGCATTCGCCCAGCGGCTGGTCGAGCGCTACGACGTCCGCGGCACGCAGACTGCCGGCCTGGCGACGCCGACCCGTGCCTTGTCGGGCGGCAACATGCAAAAGCTGATCCTGGGCCGGGTGTTGATGCCCCGTTCTGCGCCTGGACGCGCCGAGGAGGTCACCGAGGCGGGCGACCCCGACGCGCCCGTGGCGCCGCTGCTGATCGTCGCCAACCAGCCGACTTGGGGCTTGGATGTCGGCGCGGTGGCCTATGTGCACGGTCAGCTGCTGGCGGCCTGTGCCGCCGGCGCCGCGCTGTTGCTGATCAGCGAGGACCTCGACGAGGTTTTCGCGCTTGCCGACCGTGTTGCGGTGATGCACCATGGCCGGCTGACACCAGCCCGGCCGGTGGCGGATTGGACCTTGGCGGCGATCGGCCTGGCAATGTCCGGTGCATCCGCCAGTCCTGAGCTTGCCGATGCAGCTTGAACGCCGCACCCAGACCTCGCCAGCCATGCTGCTCGGCGCGCCTTTTTTGGCGGTGGTCGCGACGTTGTTGATCACCTCGCTGTTGGTCGCCTGGGCCGGCGCGCCGGTGGGCCAGGCCTACGCGTTGTTGCTCGAAGGCGGGTTCGGCTCGCGCTTCGCCTGGACCGAGACGCTGACCCGCGCCACACCGTTGATCCTCACCGGCCTGGCGGTGGCGGTGGCGTTCAAGGCCAGGCTGTACAACATCGGCGGCGAGGGTCAGCTCTATGCCGGCGCGATCGCAGCCGTGGCCGTGGGCGGTTTGCACGGCGGCGCCGGATTCAGTGCGCCGACCTGGGTTTTGTTTCCGCTGATGATGCTGGCCGCCGCCACGGCGGGCGCAATGCTGTTGTTGGGTCCGGCGTTGCTCAAATGTCGGCTCGGCGTTGACGAGGTGGTGACCACGCTGCTGCTGAACTTCATCGTGCTGCTGGTGGTGTCGGCGCTGCTCGACGGGCCGATGAAGGACGCCAGCGCGATGGGCTGGCCGCAGAGCGTGGCGATTGCCGACCGGTTGCAGCTCAGCCAACTGGTCGAGCGCGGTCGGGTTCACACCGGACTGCTCTGGGCGTTGGCCCTGGCGCCGGCACTGTGGGCGCTGCTGGCGTTCACCACCACCGGCTTTGAGATTCGGGCGGTCGGCGCCAATGCACGCGCCGCCGGTTTCGCCGGCATGCCGGTGGCCTGGGTGACGGTCAAGGTGGCGCTGCTGTCAGGCGCATTGGCCGGGCTGGCGGGCGCAATCGAGGTGGCGGGCCGTGCCGGCTATGTGACGCTGGACATGTCGCCAGGCTATGGCAGCAGCGGCGTGGTGATTGCGATGCTGGCCGCGCTCAACCCGCTGGGCGTGGTCGCAGCAGCGATCTTTGTGGCCGGTATTCTGGTCGGCGCCGACAGCATGAGCCGTTCGGTGGGTGTGCCCACGTACATCGCCGACGTGATCGTCGCGGTCAGCCTGGTCACGATGTTGATCGCCACGCTGCTGACGCAGTACCGCATCCGCTTCGGCAGGTCCTGACGATGGGCGAGGTGCTCGATCTGTTGCTGGCCGCGCCGTTCTGGGTTTCGGTGCTGCGCACTGCGACGCCGCTGATCCTGGGCACGCTGGGCGTGTTGCTGTGTGAGCGCGCCGGGGTGCTCAACCTGGGCATCGAGGGCATCATGGTGGCAGGTGCTTTTGCCGGCTGGTTCGCCGCCTACCACGGCGCTGGGTTATGGGGCGGGGTACTGGCAGCGGCTGCAGCCGGGGCGGCTTTTGGTGCGCTGCATGCGCTGCTCACGGTCACGCTGACCTTGTCGCAGCATGTCTCGGGTCTGGGCATCACGCTGCTGGCCACCAGCCTGGCAAGCTATGCCTACCGGGTCAGTTTTCCCAAGGTCGACAGCCCGCCGAAGATCCAGCCCTTTGCGCCGATGGACTGGTTGCCGATACCGGTCATTGGCGCGCAGACGCCGATGACCTTGATGGCCCTGTTGATGGTCCCCGCATTGGCCTGGGGGCTCTACCGAACGCCGCTCGGATTGGCGCTGCGCATGGTGGGCGAGAACCCCGCTGCCGCCGAGGGCCAAGGCCTGAATGTGCTGCGTTTGCGCGCTGGTGCGGTGATCGCAGGATCGGCGCTGATGGGCGTGGCAGGCGCCTTTCTGACGCTGTCGGCCTTCAACGCGTTCTTTTTCAACATGGTCAACGGCCGCGGTTGGGTTTGTGTGGCGCTGGTGGTGTTCGCGTCTTGGCGGCCCGGCAAAGCGCTGTTGGGCGCACTGTTGTTCGCCTTCTTTGACGCGCTGCAGTTGCGCCTGCAGCAAGCCAGCGGTGCGGCTGAAGCGGCGCAGGCTTGGTTGGGTTTCGTGCCGCCATACCAGCTCTACCTGGCGCTGCCGTACGCGATGGCGATCGTCGCGTTGGTGCTGGTGGCGCGCCGCGCCGCCTACCCGCAAGCCCTGATGAAACCCTACCGCCAAGGCGAGCGCTGAGCCCGGACACCAGACAGTCCCTGCGGACTGTCTGGTGCCTGGCGAAGGATCTGCCCGCATGCTTGCGGGCAAGCACTTGAGCCCGCCAGCCAAGCAAACGCGGACTGTCTGGTGCCTGGCGACAACGCGCCTTGGCGCGCTGCGGCGAAGCCAAGGATCTGCCCGCATGCTTGCGGGCAAGCACTTGAGCCCGCCAGCCAAGCAAACGCGGACTGTCTGGTGCCTGGCGACAACGCGCTCAGGCAGGCGGTCATTTGTCCATTCACGCGGTGACTGTTTGCCGCCTACTCATTGGGTAAAATCACGAAAATTGTTGAAAAATGAGTAAACTTCGCGGGTTCTCGGCGAAATCGACCCATCGAAGCCCAAGAAAATTTGCTCGCATGCTGGACAGGCAAACACCAGGCAGACATCAGCACTGTTTGCCCTCATATCGCGCCTCTCCCGGCATCGTCTGCCGCGATGCAAGCGCAGGAGCATCCAGTGCTTTTTGATCACTGCGCCGAATGCCGAGGATGCTGTCATGTCGATGCGGGCTATCCCCCGCTCGAAATCACCTTGACCGCGGCGGAGAAGAAAAAGCACGGCAGTTTGTGCATTGAGAGCCGTTGTCAAAACCTTGGCGATGCGGGTTGTCGTTTGGGCGACGACAAGCCGTTCAGCTGCCAGTTGTATCCGCTATCTTTCAATCCGAAAACCGGCGGTTTTCTGTTCGACGTGGATTGCCCGTTGATGCCGGAATACCAGCGCCAGTTGCAGCATGAAGCCAGCGAAGCGTCGGCGCATTTCGGTCTGATGGCGGCCGAACTGAAACGACTGGCGCGGGTTGACCCCAGCTTTTTGCGCAAGAACTTCAAGGTCGATGAGTACTACTTCGATCTGCAACCACTCCAACTCGCGGCTGGGCCGGAAGGCAAATCGACATGAGAACCGATGCAGCTTTGCCGTCAGATTTTTTCGAACCGGCGGTCTGCGCGTCGAATGAGCCCGTGAAACGGGCGTTGGCCCACCAGAGTTGGACTGATGAAAATCTTTGTGTTGAGAGCTTTCACGAGGAGATCAGGTACTACACCAGCCGCTGGGACGCGCTCTGTCCTTATATTGACGTGACACCAGATATGCTGGCATCTGCGCGCAAACCCTTTATTGTTTATGCGCTGCCACCGGATGGAAATTTCGGGGTGCCGATCAATGACCACTACGGGCTGGCCAATGTGGCTGGCGAGGATTTCTGGACCGATCCGTGGCGGGCGCGAAAAATTCGCGAACTTGACAAGCTGTTCCGGTCTTTCGAGGTTTCAGAGAAAGTCGTGCCGGGCAGGGAAATCACGGTCGAATACATTTTACAAATTGGCGCTGAACACTTCAATGCCTACGACATCCATGCCATGGAAGTCGATGGATTTGTCGACTATATTCGAAAGCTCGACGTTCTGATCCTTCAAGTGCATGCCGCCAACGGTGATTTGATCCTCACCGATGTCTCGATGTTGTTGCCCGAGCGCGACCAGGTTTACGGCAGTTTCTGTCAATGGAATATCGACTACAAGAAGCGCTCGCCGGGCATCTATGCCTGTGTGCTGGCCGCGCGCTGGGCGGCGCGCCATGGCTACAAATATTACAATCTTGGCCCGGTCGGTGACTATGGTTACAAGTCATTGTTGGTGACAGACCTGGAGCCGATCTATGGCATCGCGATGACCGACCCTGAGCATCCTTTGGCGCGCGACCCCAGTTCGCCACTGCATACTGACTTCGAGCCATCGCAGTGGAACCAGATTTCCCGCCCATCAATCGACTGACGAGGTGCCGGTTTCAGTCGAAAATATGGGTGGCGCCGAAGTTGACGTCGTAATCCATCATCAATTCCTCGCCTGATTTGATGGCGCGTAGCGTGATCAGTTGGCCGTTCTTCTGATACTGAACGGAAGGGGTTTTTGAATGATTGAGATACACCGCCATATGCATTGAATTGAGTCCGATCGAAGGGACCAGCACGCGGTCATCGTCGTAGTAGCAGAAAATCTCTATTTCCTTGCGCACGCTGCGCGGCAAGGTTTTGATTTCTTTGTGCGAAAAACTGACTTCGTCAAACTTCAAGCGTGATCTCAGCGGGTTGACGCCTTTAGCAATTGCGCGAATTGCAAAAACCCCGATACCATGCACTGGCGACACCCCGAGACGGCAGTAAACGTCTTGACTCAAGTGCGCTAATAATTTTTGTTTGGCATTCGGCATGGGACTAAAACTTTAAGGTGCTGATGAAATTCTGAGGCGGCGGCTGGGCGCCATGGCCAAAATGGTTTGACGCTGCATGATATTACACCTTTTTGCTGGCCGTCCCACCTGCTGCAAAGCTTTGGCCTTTGACCGAGGGTCTTCCCTTGACTGACTGCTTGTGCGACGATCCAAAGTCGGCTTGACATGGCGCACTGTTGGCGGTCAGGTGCAGATGGATCGAAGCGGTGTGGTGGGTTGGATCCGCCCCGTCATTCAGGCGTGATGTGTGGCTGTGAATTTCACCGGCAACTCAGATGAAAAAATTATTCACGAATCAGTATTTGGTTAAAAAAGAATTTCTAAGCGCTGCGCTTTGCCGGCGCTGGGAAAAAAAGATCTTCGACAATCTGGAGATCTTCGGCTCAGATGTCGAGCCACAATATGGCCAGTTGGCGGCCTATTATGGAATGATCGAGGCCGGCTTGAATGAGAGCTATTATCGGTTTGCCGACAAGCACAACAAGTATTTGCTCAAAGAGTTTCCTGAGATCAAGGAGATCATCGAGGCGGCTGCCAGTCTCATTCTGGATCTTTCCGGCCTCAAGTCCGGCGCACTGCCGGTGGTGCCGCGTGACAAGAAATACTTTTTGATGGCCGGATTCAACCTGCAGCTTCAAAGTTGGCGACTGTATAACATACATACTGACACCGAAGGTCTTCTGCAATATCCTGAAAGTATTTTTAACGATCGAACCAGGGCTTATTCCTGCGTCATTTCAATCAAACGTACAGCGCAGTTTGAAAAAAACCGTGGCGGCGATCTCGACATCTGGCAAGAGCGCTACTTGGCAGACCAGCTGGATAATTTTTACAAAGCTGACGGCTATACAGCGAAGTCGGTCAAAAATCGTCAAAAAATCCCATACGATGCTGGTAACATGATACTCTTCGACAGCTTCATGCCGCACGTCGTGTTACCGTTCGACGTCAAGAAAAAAGCTGACAGAAGGATTTCATTCGTGGTGCATTTTAATTATAGAAAACATACCAATAGAAATCCGTTCCCGCATCTGGAGTATTGGTATTGATGAGCGTCGGTGCGGCGCCCGCCGCGCCGGCTCAAAGACAGCGCCGTTGGCGTTTTCGCTCGGGGTTCAGGGCTCAGCGCGGAGCATCACGCCGCCGAAGTTCAGAGGTCGAATCTAACGCCTTGGGCCAGCGGCAAGGCGTTGGAGTAGTTGATCGTGTTGGTGGCCCGGCGCATGTAGTTTTTCCAGGCGTCCGACCCCGATTCTCGGCCGCCGCCGGTCTCTTTTTCACCGCCGAACGCGCCGCCGATCTCTGCCCCAGAGGTGCCGATGTTCACGTTGGCGATGCCGCAGTCTGAGCCGGTGGCCGATAGAAAGGCCTCAGCCTCCCGCAAGTCGTTCGTGAAGATGGCTGATGACAAGCCTTGCGGTACATCGTTCTGCAGTGCGATGGCTTCGCTCAGCGCGTCGTAGCGCAAGACATAGAGGATGGGTGCGAAAGTCTCGTGGCGGACCACCGCAGTCTGGGCTGGCATCTGCACCAGCGCCGGCGCAGCGTAAAAGGCTTGCGCGTGCCCACCGACCATCACCCGCTCGCCGCCGCTGACTTGCCCGCCTTGGTCGGCGGCCTGGTCCAGCGAGGCCTGCATCGCCAGCCAGGCCATCTCGTCGATCAACGGCCCGACCAGTACGCCGGGCTCGCGCGGGTCGCCGACCTTCAGGCTCGCGCGGGCGCGCTCTAGCCGCATCACCAGCTCGTGGTGGACGCTTTGGTGAGCGATCACCCGGCGCGTGCTGGTACAGCGCTGGCCTGCGGTGCCGTAGGCGCCGAACAGGATGCCGCGCACGGCAAGGTCTAGGTCGGCGCTGGGCGTGACGATGATGGCATTGTTGCCACCTAGCTCAAGCAGGCTGCGCCCAAAACGCGCCGCGACACGCGGTCCGACGGCTCGGCCCATCCGGGTCGATCCGGTGGCTGAGACCAGCGCCACGCGCGCGTCGTCGACCAGCGCCTCAGCGACGGCCGCGCCGCCGTTGAGCACCTGCGAGAGGTATCGCGGCGCATCCTGCCCAAAGCGTTGCATCGCGCGCTCGAGCAAGGCCTGGCAGGCGAGAGCCGTCAGCGGAGTTTTCTCGCTCGGCTTCCAGACCAAGGCGTTGCCGCAGACCAGCGCCAATGCCGCGTTCCAGGACCAGACTGCGACCGGGAAGTTGAACGCGCTGATCACGCCGACCACGCCCAGCGGGTGCCAAACCTCCATCATCCGGTGCCCCGGGCGCTCGGTGGCGATCGTCAGCCCGTGCAGCTGCCGTGAGGCGCCCACCGCGAAGTCGCAGATGTCGATCATCTCCTGCACCTCGCCCAGGCCCTCGCTCGTGACCTTGCCGACCTCGAGCGTGACGAGTGTGGCCAACGCAGTCTTGTGCGCGCGCAGTTCATCGCCAAACAGCCGCAACAGCTCGCCGCGGCGGGGTGCTGGCACCTGCCGCCAAGCGATGAAAGCGCCGTGCCCGCGGCCGATGGCCTCCTGCACTTCGCCGGCCGCGGCGCCCCGCACAGCGCCCTGCGTCAGACCGTCGATCGGCGATCGCGCGACCAGCTTGCCGCCGGTGTGAAAGGCTTCGGGCACCCCCAGCGCGGCGAGGATTTCTTTGGCAGTCGGTGGCATCAGCAGTTCCAGGTCGTTCAAGGCGATTCAACGACTCTACCCACTGTGGCGGTTGGCTGCCAAGCCAAGGCATGCCGAACGGACGCTGCGCATGAAAAAAGGCGCCGAAGCGCCTTTGATGGATGCGGCGCCATCACAGCGCGCCTGCGGAGCTCGAAGCCTCAGAAATCGGTCTGCACGGTCAAGCTGGTGAAGCGAGGCGCGCCGCCGTAGAGCTGTGGGTTGCCGGCCGCATTGATCGCGATGGTCGAGCCGCTGCCCGAATTCGCCAGCAGGTAGCGCTTGTCAGCGAGGTTGCTGACGTTGAGTCGGATCAGCGGGCTCTTGAACAGCCCGGTGTTGGGCAGCTGGTAGGCCGCGTTGAAGTCGAGGGTGGTGAAGCCGCCGATGCTCAGGTCGTTGACCAGCGTGAGGAAGCGTGCGCTGGTGTATTTGCCGGAGAGGTTGAGCATCAACGGGCCTTGCGCATACTGCAGCGCGAGCGCGGCCATGCCCTTGGGCGTGTCAGGGAACTGCTTGCCGGCGGTGGCGTAGACCTCGGTGGCGGACTTCAACATGTTGCTGTCGAGCGTGCTCTTGGTGTAGCCGCCCGATGCGTAGGCCGAGAAGCCTTGGTAAGGCACGGTGCCGAGCTCGACTTCCAGCCCACTGACGGTCGAATTGCCGACATTCCAGTCATGCGTGGTGGCCGTCGACGGGTCATAACTCGAGGCGATGCGGTTCTTGAACGCCACTTGGTAAGCCGTCACCGAAGCCTTGAACAGCTCGTGCTTGTAGCGCGCGCCGGCATCGATGTTGACCGAGGTCTCTTGCTGCACCGTCAACGGTGCCAGCGAGGTGTAGCTGCCGATGCCGTTGATAAAGCTCACGCCGTTGGCGAGGCCGAAGTACTCGAAGTTGCCCGGGGCTTTGAAGTTCTTGGAGACGCCGACAAAACCTTGCAGCGCCGGTGTGAACTGGTAGCTGGCGTTCAGGCTGGGCAGGACCTGCGAATAGGTCTTCAGGATCTTGTAGTCGGCGCCAGGGCTGAAGGTGGCAGCAGGCGTGCCTGGGCCGGCCGCGTAGTTGCTGAAGTCGCGATTGATTTCGCGGTAGCTCAGGCTGGGCACCAATTGCAGCTTGCTGTCAGCCAGTTCGATCGTGTCTTGCACGAACGCGCTCTTGCCAGTGGAGATCGTCAGCACATCACGGTTCTGGTACAGCGAGCCATCAGCGTACTTCAGCAACACGGCGCTGTTTTTCAGCCACAGGTCGCCGATGTTGCCGTTGTTGTCGACGGTGGTGGCCGGCGCCGTTTGGCGGTGTTCGGCGCGCTCGAACCACAGGCCGCCGAGCAAGCGGTGGTTACCGACCGTGTAGCTGAGCTTGGCGTTGACACCTGGCCGGTGGGTCTGGGTGACGCTGCCGCGGTAGACCATCACCGTGTCGAGGGCGTCGCCATCACCATTGATGTCAGCGATACCGCCTTTGAGCTTGGTCGTCCCCGTGCTCTCGGCCAGCGAGGTCTGTTGCACGCCACCCGTGCCATAGCCGTACCAGTAGTAGGGCTCGATGTCGAGCCGCAGCGCCGGGCTGAGCTGGATGTTGGCTTTGCCGTTGATCAGGTAGTTCTCGAACGGGTTGAGCGCGTAGCCGTAGTAAGCGGTGGCGCCAGCGATCGCGCTCTCGCTTTGAGCCGTGCCTTTGACGCCGACCAGGTGCTGCGGCACGGTGGTTGAGTAATCCGCGAAATAGCCCTCGGTGGCCAGCTGGCTCAATGTCAATGCACGGAGGTTGTTGTTGACCGCGCGGTTGTACAGCAGGCCGGCTGAGAGCTTGGTGTTGCCGAGCTGGTATTCGACCGCGGCGTCAACATGGCTGCGGTCCGCCTTGCCAGCGCCTTTCCACTTGTCGGCCTGGCTTTGCGAGACCGACAGGAAGCCTTTGAAGTCACCAATCTTGCCGGTGTCACCCCGCACGAAGACGCGGCGGTAATTGAGCTGGCCCGCCGAGAGGGCGACCCGAACGCGTTGCTTGTCCTGCGGCGCGCAGGTGGTCAGGCCAACGTTGCCGCCCGACGCGCCAACGTGCGGCGCTTCGCTGTCGGTCGCGCCTTGCGTGATGAACATTTCGCACAGGTTTTCGCTGTCGGAGTACTCCTGCGGATAGACCGCGAAGTTGCCGGAGTCATTGACCGGTGCGCCATTGATCGTGAAGCCCATCTGGTCGCTGTTGAAGCCGCGCACCCGCAGGTTGCCGCCAAACAAGCCGGTGGCATCGAAGCTTGAGCTGTTGACGCCCGGCAGCAGCGACAGCGCTTGGAACGGGTTCGACGACGACCGGGTCTTCTCGATCTGGGCCTTGGTGACCGTGCTCTTGGCCTTGGGCGTGTCCTCGTCAATCAACAGCCCGGTGCCGAGCTTGTCGCCTTCGCCGGTGACGGTGATCTTGCCGACCTCGGTGCTCTGCTGCGCCGACGCGGCGCAAGCCAATGTTGCCAGCGCCAGGGCAATGGCGGTGTGTTGGAAAGTTTTCAAGGGGTTCTTCCTTTTTGGATGGGATGGCGGTTTAGGGGGTGATCGGTGCGAAAGGCGTGTGGCGTGTGGCGTGTGACAGGCATCAACCTCCTTCGGCGTGTTGATACTCGATCGGAATCACGAAGCGACGCGACGCCTGGCCGGCAAAAGCCTCGGTCGGGAAAGCCGGGTAGCGGCCATTGCGCACGGTGCGCAAAGCCTCGTTGTCAAGCAGCAGCGTGCCGGCGCTGACCTCAACACCCGCGCCCAGCAGGTGACCGGTGCGGTCGATTTCGATCCAGATCTTGACCGTGCCTTGCGGTCGCAATTGCCGCGCTTCTCGGCTGGTCGGGTAACGCTTGATGCTGATGAGGTAGGCGCGCAACTCGCTGATATAGCCCTCCTCGGCGCTCAGTGCGGCATTCGTGGCGGTCACGGGCGCGGGTCGCGGGCGAGGTTGCGGCACCGACTCGGGCGTGATCGTCGGCGCGGGCTGGATTGGCTGGGCGGTGGGTAGCGGCGGTGGCGGTGGCGGTGGCGGTTTGGGCAAGGGCAGAGGATCGGGCGGCGGGCTCAGCCTGACGTCGGGCGGTGGCATCAGGTTGGGCACAGGCGGCGCCAGTTTGGGCGGCGGCAGAGGTTTTTCGGGCTCTGGCGGCGGCCGCAACTCCTCGATGATCTTGGTGACGATCGGGGCGCGCATCACCTCGACCATGCGCTTGCCCAGGCCATGGGCGAGCGCCCAGGCCAGTAGCAAGTGCAGGGCCAGCACGATGCCGAAGCCCAACAAGTGCTTGCTCGGGTCGCGCTGCCGCTGTGCGTAATCCAATGCCAATCGGTGTCTCCGCTCAGCGCACCGTCAGCCAAGTTGCCATTTGCCGGTCGCGGGTGTGCCGGTCGCGGGTTTGCCGGCCACGTATCCGCCAGCCACATCCCGGGCAGGCCACCGCCTCAACCCTGCCGCTCGGGCTTGAGGGTTGGCTCAAGGACTTGCCTAAGGATCCGGCCATGGTGGGAACAGCGGTTGTACTCAAAGCATTGCAGCGCCAGCAGCGCACGAAAGATGCCTCAAGACCGGGTCTTGAGCATTGCCTAAAAGGTTGGCGGCCAGCAAGTTCTTCGCGCTGGCATCCCGAATTGAGCCGCCCATGCCCGGCCAGTGCCTAGAAAACTGACCGATCCGTGAATCGACTTCAAATCTTGGTAAAGGTTGTATTTTGCTTGAGGCTAGCGAAGTTTCAATGACAGGAAAATGTCCAAAGCCGCGGCTGTTGTCTATTCGCCCACCCGATGGCCGGCCTGGCCCCTGGGTCGGGCGCCGAATGCTCAGGCCGATGGCCTTTAGTCCGAGGGCTGGTGCGGTCGGTGCGGCGGGTGCGGCCGGTGTGGCATCAGCCATTCGCCGCGGGCCTGTTCGAGCAGCGTCGCACGGGCCGTGGCGCGTGCAGCGGGTGCCATGAACGAAGCGGCCGCGGCCTCCAAGCCCATGCGCAGCAACTCGCCCCAGCCAAAGCCAGCCTGCACCAGCCGGGCCGCCTCGGTGCTGTGGTCGACGCAGGAGATCAAGCGGTTGTCGGTGTGAAAGGACAGGCTCACGCCGGCCCGCCACAGCGCATGGATTGGGTGCAGCGCCATCGATTCGGCCGCGCCGGTGTGCAGGTTGCTGGTCGGGCAGATCTCCAGGTGGACATCGCGCTGGCGCAGTTCGTCGAGCAAGGCCGATGTGGCCGCGCCCGGCTCGGTGATCAGGTCTGCCAGCCGCACGCCGTGTCCGATGCGACGCGCGCCCAGCCTAGCGGCCTCTAGCACCCGCCAACCGGCGTCGGCCTCGCCAGCATGCAGCGTCAGGCCCAGCCCGGCCTCGCGCAGTCGCGTCAACAGGCCGGCGTGACGCGATGCTGGCCAACCGGCTTCCGGGCCGGCCAGGTCGAAGCCCAGCACCCGAGCCACACCTGGCTTGTCTGGCAGGCGGTGGTAGTGCATCGCCAGCTCGGCGGCGCGCGCGATTTGCGCGTCTCTGTCGTGGCGCATTGCGCAGATGATCAGCCCGCAGGGCAGTGGGCTGCGCGACAGGCCATCGAGCAGCGCGTCCACTGCGGCCTCACCAGCGACGCCGTAGGGCTCAAACAACAGCGGTGCGATCCTGAACTCGGCCAGCACGCAGCCGTCGGCGCGGGCGTCCTCAGCGGCTTCGAAAGCCACCCGGGCCATCGCCTCGGGTGTGGCCATGGCCGCGACCGTCAACGCGAAACCGCGTAGGTACTCGGTCAGCGAGCCCGCATGAGCGCGGGCGTCGAACCAGGCTGCCAAGGCCCCCTCGTCGTCGGCGGGGGCGGCGATGCCGCGTTCGCGCAGCAGCGCCAGCAGCGTGGCCACGCGCAAGCCACCGTCCAGATGTTCGTGCAGCAGCACCTTGGGCAAGCATCTGGCCCGGCGCAGGATGTCCGCGGACAGTTCTGGCGGCGGGTCTGGCGGCGGGTCTGGCGGCAGACGGGTGGGCGACGGGTGTGTCATGGACCCATGCTAGCCGAGCGGCCGACGTTGCCGTGCCGGTGCACAAGCTGTGCACAAGGGCTTCAAAAGCGCCGCAAAAACGGTGAGCAGGCGCTGGGTAACCGGTGGACAAGTGGGAGAGAAGTGAGGGACAAACGGTGCACAGGCGGTGCACAGGCGGTGCAAAAGCGGTGCAAGAGCGGTGCAAGAGCGGTGGGCAAGTCAGGCGCAGCGGGCGATGGCGCGCCGAGGCCTGGCAAGTCCCGAGCCGGCGGCGACCCGACTCTTGCTATCCTGAAGACCCCCACCACCCAAGCCCGAGCGGCCTAAAAGACCATGAAATACGCTGTGCTGGCCGCGCTGGCCCTGTCATTGGGGGCCGCCCAGGCCCAGGCTCAACCCGCCGTGATCTACGACATGGGCGGCAAGTTTGACAAGTCTTTCAACGAGGCGGCCTATGTCGGCGCCGAGCGCTGGAAGAAGGAGACCGGCAAGCCTTACCTCGAGTTCGAAATCGCCAACGAGGCCCAGCGAGAGCAGGCGATGCGCCGAATGGCTGACAAGAGTGCCTCGCCGATCATCGGTGTGGGCTTCGGCCAGGGCTCGACGATGGAAAAGGTGGCCAAGGACTTTCCGAAGCTGCAGTTCGCGATCATCGACTCGGTGGTCAAGCTGCCCAACGTCGAGTCCGTCGTGTTCAAGGAGCAGGAGGGCAGCTTCCTGGTGGGCATGATGGCCGCGCTCGCGAGCAAATCCGGCAAGGTCGGCTTCATTGGCGGCATGGACATCCCGCTGATCCGCAAGTTTGCGTGCGGTTACGAGCAGGGCGCGAAGTACGCCAATCCCAAAACCGAGGTCGCGTCCAACATGACCGGCACCACGCCGGCGGCTTGGAATGACCCCACGCGGGGCAGCGAGCTGGCCAAGGCCCAGTTTGCCAAAGGCGTCGACGTGGTGTTCGCTGCGGCCGGCGGCACCGGCGTGGGCGTCTACCAGGCCAGCAAGGACGCCGGCAAACTGGCGATCGGTGTCGACAGCAACCAGAACCATCTGCACCCCGGCACGATGCTGACCTCGATGGTCAAGCGGGTCGACGAGGCGGTGTACCGGCTCTCCAAGAAGACCAGCCCTGGCGTCACGGTGCTGGGCTTGAAAGAGGGCGGCGTCGACTACGCGCTCGATCAGCACAACGCCAAACTCGTCAGCCCCGAGATGAAGAAGAAGGTCGATGCCGCCAAGGCCGACATCATCGCCGGCAAGATCAAGGTTGCCGACTACATGGCGGACAACGCCTGCAAGTATTGACACAAGCACGGAAGCCAGTACCGACAGGTGTCGCGGCGCGATGGCCATCGCAGTGCTGCGGCGCTGCACAGCACCGGCATTGAATGAACGCTCTCGCATCCCCCGCCGTGCGCATGACGGCGATCAGCAAGCGCTTTGGCGCGGTGCAGGCCAACCGCGAGGTCACGCTGACCGTGGCCGCCGGCTCGGCACATGGCATCGTTGGCGAAAACGGTGCGGGCAAGAGCACGCTGATGGCGATCCTGTACGGTTTTTACCAGGCCGACAGCGGTTCGATCGCGATCGCCGGCCGGCCGGTGCGCATCGGCGGCTCGAGTGAGGCGATGGCGCTGGGCATCGGCATGGTCCACCAACACTTCATGCTGGTCGAGCCGCTGTCGGCGCTGGACAACATCATGCTCGGCGCCGAAGGCCATTGGCGGCTGACCCAGGCCCGAGCGCGGGTGCGCGGCGAGTTGCAGGCGCTGATGGACGAGACTGGATTGCAGGTGCGTCTCGACGCTGCGGTCGAGGACCTGCCGGTGGGCGAACGCCAGCGCTTGGAGATCCTCAAGGCCTTGTACCGCGGCGCGCGCATCCTGATTCTCGACGAGCCTACCGCGGTGCTGACGCCCCAGGAGACCGAGCAGCTCTTCGTCACCTTGCGCCGGCTGCGCGATGCGGGCACCACCTTGCTGCTGATCAGCCACAAGCTTAAGGAGATCATGGCCTTGTGCGACGCGGTCACGGTGATGCGAGGCGGTGCCGTGGTGTTCGATGGCGCGATCGCCGACTGCAGCCTCGACCAACTCGCCGAGGCGATGGTGGGCCGGCGCGTCAAGCTCGACCGCGACGCGAGCGCGGCGCCAGCCCGGCCCGGCGCGACGCTGCTGGCCGCGCGAGACCTGGGTTGGCGTGACGCTGCCGGCGTGCAGCGCCTGGCCGGCGTGTCACTGGCGCTGCGCGGGGGCGAGATCGTCGGCATCGCTGGCGTGTCGGGCAATGGCCAGAGCGAGCTGCTGGCGTTGCTGTCGGGTTTGGCCGAGGCGCAGATCGGCACGCTGACGCTGGGGGATGAATCGTTCCAAGCCGGGCGCTGGCTTGACCCCTCGACCGCGCGTCGCCTGGGCTTGGCCCATGTGCCCGAAGACCGCCACCGCCGAGGCATGGTGCTGTCGTTCGCGGCCTGGGAAACGGCGGTGCTGGGCTACCAGCGCAGCGCGCGTTTTGCCAGTGCCTGGGGCTGGATGAAGCGCCAGGCGATGCGTGCGGCCACCGCGCAGATGATGGCGGCGTACGACGTCAGGCCGCGCGACGTCGATCTGCGGGCGTCCAAGTTTTCCGGAGGCAACCAGCAGAAACTGGTGCTCGCCCGCGAGGCGCTGGCCCCCGAGTCGCCGCCGCGCTTGCTGCTGGTCGGCCAGCCCACGCGCGGGGTGGACATCGGTGCGATCGAGTTCATCCACGGCCGGCTGCGCGCGATGCGCGATGCCGGCGGCGCGGTCTTGCTGGTCTCCAGCGAGCTTGACGAAATCCTGGCGCTGTCCGACCGGGTGCTGGTGATGGACCGGGGACGGATCGCCGGCGAATTGGCGATCGCCGACTGCAGCGAGGCCGCGCTCGGGCGACTGATGGCTGGCGTCTCTGAGGGGCAGGCATGAGTCGCCCCGTCGAACTGCCGCGCTGGATGGACATCGGCTTGCTGCCGCTGGTCAATCTTGCGCTGGCGCTGGCGGTTTGCGCCCTGGTGTTGGCCGCTGTCGGACTGGCGCCGTGGCAGGTGCTCGCACTGCTGGTCAAGGGCGCTTTTGGCAGTGCATCCGGCCTCAGCTACACGCTGTACTACGCGACCACTTTTGTCTTCACCGGGCTGGCGGTGGCGGTGGCTTTCCACGGCGGACTGTTCAATATCGGCGGCGAGGGCCAGGCCATGATCGGCGGTCTGGGCTGCAGCCTGGTTGCGCTGGCGCTCGGTGATCGTTTGCCGTCCGCCTGGCTGTTGCCGTTGATGGTGGTGGCGGCAATGGTGGGTGGCGCGTTGTGGGCCGCGGTGCCCGCGGCGCTGCAGGCTTGGCGCGGCAGCCACGTCGTGATCACGACGATCATGTTCAACTTCATCGCCGCGGCGGGATTGGCCTGGCTGCTGGTCGGCCCGCTCAAGGCACCGGGCAGCATGTCGATCGAGACCTTGCCGTTTGCCGAAGCGGCGCAGATGCCCGGGCTGCACCAGGCCTTGGGCTGGCTGGGCATCGCCTGGCCGCGCACGCCGCTGAACTTGAGCGTGTTGCTGGCCTTGGTCGCCGCTGTGGCGGTGGCGCTGTTGCTGTGGCGCTCGCGCGCCGGCTACGAGTTGCGCGCGGTGGGTTTTTCAGCCGATGCCGCGCATTACGCCGGCGTGCGGCCGCGCCGCCAGGTGATGCTGGCGATGTTGGTGTCGGGCGCGTTGGCCGGGTTGGTCGGTATCAACGAGCTCGCGGGCGTGCAGCACCGCCTGCTGCTCGACTACGTGATGGGTGCGGGCTTCACCGGCATCGCGGTCTCGCTGATCGGCCGCAACCACCCGCTGGGCATCGTGCTGGCCTCGTTGTTGTTTGGCGCGCTCTACCAGGGCGGGGCCGAGCTGGCGTTCGAGATGCCGGGCTTCTCGCGTGACATGGTGACCACGCTGCAAGGCCTGATCGTGTTGTTCTCGGGCGCGATGGCCCAGGTCGCTGCCCCAGCGCTGGCACGGGTCCATGCGTTGCTGCGTCCCAGGTCGGCCCTGGGGGCTGGAGCCGACCATGGATGAGGCGCTGATCGGCGGCTTGCTGGCGTCGACGTTGCGGGTTTCGACGCCGCTGATCTTGTGCGCGCTGGCCGGGCTGTTGAGCGAGCGTTCGGGTGTGATTGACCTCGGGCTCGAAGGCAAGATGCTGTTGACGGCGTTTGCGGCCGGTGCGACTGGCGCTTCGACCGGCTCGCTCGCGTTGGCGCTGGCTGCCGCGTTGGCGGTCGGCTTGGCCTTGTCGATGCTGCATGGCTATGCCTGCGTCAGCCACGGCGGGGATCAGGTCGTGCTCGGCATGGCGTTGACGATGGTGGCCAGCGGCCTCTCGATCGTGCTGGGCATCGCCTGGTTCAAGCAGGGCGGGCAGACGCCGCCGCTGCCCGATGCGGTGCGGTTGTCGCCTTGGCTGGGCGATCTGGGGCACTCGTTGCAGAGCTGGCCACTCGTGGGTACTTTGCTGGGCGCGGGGCTGCTGGGTCACAACGCGCTGGTCTACGTCGCGCTGGCGCTGGTACCCGGGGCCTGGTTTCTGCTCTACCGTACCCGGCTGGGCCTGCGGCTGCGCGCCACCGGCGAGAACCCGGCGATGGTCGACGCCGCAGGGCTGTCGGTCAAAGCCCTGCGCTACGGCGCGCTGGCGGGCAACGGCTTGCTGTGCGCGTTGGCCGGCAGCTACCTTGTGCTGGCCCAGGGCGCGAACTTTGTGCCCAACATGACGGCCGGGCGCGGGTACATGGCGCTGGCGGCGATGATCTTCGGCAAATGGCGCCCGGTCGGCGCGCTCTGGGCTTGTTTGCTGTTCGGTTTTCTCGACGCGGTGGCGATCCGGCTGCAGGGCGCTTCATGGCCCGCCGCGCTCGGCGGCGGCGCAGTGCCGGTACAGGCCATCCAG
>CANFPU010000001.1 GCA_947448955.1 Burkholderiales bacterium | reverse complement strand
GTGGCCAACGCGTTGGTGACCCTGCGCCGGGACACCACGGCCGGCAAGGGAACGCAAGACGAGTTGCTGAAGGAGTTCAGCGCCGGCAAGGACAAAGTCGCGATGGACGCCTTCCGGGCCGGCATTGCCGAGTTCGCGAAGGAAGAGTCTGCCCTGCTGGCCGGGCGCTCGGCGGCGCTTGACTCGACGATGGCAGCCACGACCTACACGCTGGTTCTGGGCGGCCTTGGCCTGTTGGCCCTGACGGGCGCACTGGGCTGGGCCCTGACACGCAGCGTCTTCCGCCAACTCGGCGCCGAGCCGAGCGAGGCGGCGAGCGCGGTGAACGCCGTGGCACAGGGCGACCTGGCCGTGCAGATCACGCTGCGCACGGGCGACACGCACAGTCTGATGGCGGGGCTGGCCCGCATGCGCGAAGGCCTGGTCAAGGTCGTCACCGAAGTGCGGGGCAACTCCGAGAGCGTGGCCACAGCCAGCGCGCAGATCGCGCAGGGCAACCAGGACCTGTCGGGCCGCACCGAGCAGCAGGCGAGCGCTTTGCAGCAAACGGCGGCCACGATGGAACAACTGGGCACCACGGTGCGCCACAACACCGACAACGCCATGCAAGCCAACCAGCTGGCGCAGAGTGCGTCGGCGGTGGCTGCACGGGGCGGCGCGGTGGTCGGCCAGGTCGTCACCACCATGCAGGGCATCAACGACAGCAGCCGCAAGATCGGCGACATCATCAGCGTCATCGACGGCATCGCGTTCCAGACCAACATCCTGGCGCTGAACGCGGCGGTCGAAGCCGCCCGCGCGGGCGAGCAGGGCCGCGGCTTCGCGGTGGTGGCGTCCGAAGTGCGCAGCCTGGCTCAGCGCAGCGCAGAAGCGGCCAAGGAAATCAAATCGCTGATTGGTCGCAGCGTCGAGCAAGTGGAGCAAGGCACCGAACTGGTTGGCCAGGCTGGCAAGACCATGAATGAGATCGTCGGCTCGATCCAGCGCGTGACCGATATCGTGGCCGAGATCAGCTCGGCCAGTGTCGAGCAGAGCTCGGGCGTCCAGCAAGTGAGCCAGGCGGTCAGCCAGATCGACCAGGCAACCCAGCAGAACGCCGCGCTGGTAGAGGAGAGCGCCGCCGCCGCGGAGAGCCTGAAGTGCCAGGCGCAGCAACTGGTGCAGGCCGTGGCGGCGTTCAAGCTGCCCTGAATGCGCGTCTCCCTGTCCCCGCGATAGAGGAACTGAGTCTGCGCACCGCCAGCCAGGAACGCGCCGGTGGACCTGCCGGCGTAGCCAATTCACCGTGCCCAGCACGAAGGCGGGTCCCCTGGCTTGGGTTGGCAGATTCCGTCGCACGAAGTTGGTTGCCGCGCCGGGCAGCATGAAGACCCACAGCCCGAAGACCGCCCCCGGGAGCAGCCTGGTTCAGTGCTCTGCGCTGACCAGTTCTACGCCCAGCACCTGGCGATACAGGAACAGCAGCACCGGCTTGGCATGGTTCTGGGTCGACGGCGCCACGTGCCGGTCCACCGCCAGTGAGGTCTCAAGTAAATGTGGCTTGGCCACTTTGCTTGCCCCCCTGGGGGCGGCCGGCGTCGTTCTCATTCCTTGGTGGGCAGTCTCGAACTTTGCGGCACCGCGGCTTGGCTTAGGGTTGGCCGCATGGCTCATGGCACCCCGCCGGCACTGGGTACAGCGTAGTGATACCTAACCCCTCTTTCAAGCGGAGTGCCAACGGCAGGACACCAGGCCCGCACGGCGCCGTGGCTCATCCTGCACCGCGCGGGCCTGGTGTTTTGTCGTCGTCGAACGCTTATCTAGAACGTTAGGCAGCACAGGCGAGCCCTCATCGTCACTCGTTCCACTTTGGAGCCCCAGGTTGTCGCTCATGCTGTACGCCAAGGCAAAAACAGACAACCTGCCTGGCCCCAAGCTGAAGGAGATTCGCCGTGCCCTTGAAGCGTAAACCCCTTACCAAGGCTGAACTCGCAGCCTACGAAGCCAAACGCGATCTTGCGGTGGAGCTGCTGCAGTCTCTGCTGCAGTCGGTGCGCGAAATGAAAGCCGGGCAGGTGCACGTGGTGTCGCCGCCCGTCATTGAAGCACGCAAGAACACTGGTCTTTCGCAGTCGCAGTTCGCCGCGCTCTTAGGCGTTTCGGTAAGAACCCTGCAAGGCTGGCAGCAAGGGCGTAAGCAGCCACACGGTGCGGCAGGAAACTAGTTTCGGCCCGATCAACATGCACGTGAACTCCCGCAGCGCTGTCGGCGCTCGAGCCAAGGACCGAGGCATCCTCGGTGGAATCGCCTAGATTCTCTTGTTTGCTGCGCGAGCGCGTCTGGACGGAAGCGATAGGTCCTCTTCGAAATGTTGTAACGCTTAGCAGAGGGCCTTGCAGTTCTTGCTTATACGATCAGGTTCTGATCCGGGCAGCACCGGCCCGCGCGCTTGCTATCGATCGAGGATCGCGCAGGCTGCGGCTGCCAGATGCTTGGTGTGGGCGTTATCGCCTGAAGCCGGCGCGTTGCCGATGCCGATCAGGTTGCGCTTGAACACGCCTTGGCCGATCGACGCCAGGCGGAACATTGAGAACGCCAGGTAGACGTTGAAACCGGGGATCGCGTCGCGGCCGGTGCGGCGGCAATACGCTGCCACATACGCTGCTTCGTCGGGGATGCCCGCCGCCTTCAAGTCCACGCCGCCTAGCGTGCCCCAGCTCTCTGAATTCGAGTGGTAGAGGATGCAGCCATAGGCGATGTCGGCCAAAGGGTGGCCGAGCGTGGACAGCTCCCAGTCGAGCACGGCGATGATGCGCGGTTCGGTGGGGTGGAACATCACGTTCTCGAGCCGAAAGTCGCCATGGGCGATGCTGACTTCTTCGTTGGCCGGGATCAGCGCGGGCAGTTCGGCGATCAAGCGTTCCATCTCCGGGATGGCTTCAGTCTCGGCGCCGCGGTACTGCTTGGTCCAGCGATCGATCTGGCGCTGGAAATAGTTCCCGGGTCGGCCATAGTCGGCCAGTCCGATGGCGGCGAAATCGACCTGGTGCAGCCGCGCCAGCGTCGCGTTGAGGTTGTCGTAGATCGCTGCACGTTCCGCCGGTACGATGCCTGGGAGCCTGGCATTGCGGAAGATCCGCCCCTCCAGGAAGTCCATCACATAGAAAGCCGTGCCGATCACCGACTCGTCCGCGCAAAAGGCACGCATCCGAGGCACCGGAAAACCGATGGTGCCCAGTGCCGACATCACCTTGTATTCGCGGTCGACCTGGTGGGCGCTGGCCAGCAACTGGCCGGGTGGCTTCTTGCGCAGCACCCAGCGAGTCTGGCCGGCGGTGATCAGATAGGTCGGGTTCGACGCGCCTCGGTTGAATTGGCTCAACATCAGCGGCTCGACCGGATTTTCGACGTTGGCACGGAACCAGGTGTTCAGCGCCGCTTCGTCCAGGCGCTGGTTGTCCCGCACGGCGCCGATCGAAGGCTGGCTGGGGTCGGGTGCGACGGTCTCTTCAAGCATGGTCTGTTCTCTCACCAGGGTTGTTGAATGGCCTGGAAATGTTCTCAAGGGTCGATGGGTCCCGGGCGGTGATGGCAGACGTCATCCAAAACCAAAGGGCTTGCCTCGACAACCGTCGTTCGCCAGACCAGCGACTTCATCCGATCAGTCTACGCCGGGCTCCGCGACCTCGCTGTCGTGAAGCGGACTCGACCACGCCGCGCCACCGCGCCGCCCCACCGCGGCGCGCCCCGACCGTCGACTTTGACGCACCGGCCCTGGGCGCCATGCGTCGCAGTCTGCGGTCGCCAGTTAAACTTGAAGTCGACGTTTGAGTGCGCGCTTGGCTACTTGGCAAGCAGCAACTGGCGCCGTTGAGACCTCAAGACCTCGAAGCGAACTGACATGAACCTCAACGCCAAAATCTTCGTCTCAGGCCATCGTGGCATGGTCGGCAGCGCGATCGTGCGTCGCTTGCAGGCGGGTGGTTACACGCAGGTGATCACGCGCAGCCGAGCCGAGCTCGACCTGCTGGATCAGCGCGCCGTGCATGGCTTTCTCGCCGTCGAGAAGCCCGACTATGTCTTCATCGCCGCGGCCAAGGTCGGCGGCATCCAGGCCAACAACGAGTTCAGGGCAGACTTCTTGCACCAGAACCTTTTGATCGAGACTGGTCTGATCCACGGCGCCCATCTGGCAGGTGTACAGCGGCTGATGTTCTTGGGTTCGAGTTGCATTTACCCGCGTGACTGTCCGCAACCGATCAAGGAAGAGTACCTGCTGACCGGCCCGCTCGAACCCACCAACGAGCCTTATGCGATCGCCAAGATCGCGGGCGTCAAGTTGGCCGAGGCCTACAACCGGCAATACGGTCGTCAGTACATCAGTGTGATGCCGACCAATCTGTATGGGCCCAACGACAACTACGACCTCGCCAACAGCCATGTGCTGCCAGCCTTGATCCGCAAAGCACATGAGGCCAAGCAACGCGGCGATGCGCAGTTCGTGGTCTGGGGCAGCGGCACGCCGCGGCGTGAGTTTTTGTATGTCGACGACCTGGCTGATGCCTGCGTGCACTTGATGGCGCAGGCCTATGACGGTCCGTTGCTCAACATCGGCACTGGCGACGATGTGACGATTCGCGAGCTTGCCGAGACCGTGATGCAGGTCGTGGGTTACCAGGGCCGCATCGTCTTCGACGCCAGCAAGCCCGATGGCACGCCGCGCAAACTGCTCGACGTCGGCCGCCTGGCGGCCGCTGGGTGGCGTGCGGGTGTGCCGCTGCGTGACGGCATTGCCCGCGCTTACGCAGATTTCCTGGGCCGGACTTGAGCCGAACCCGCCTGGTTTCTATAACCGTGACCCGCACACCATGACCCAGCCCAAAGTCGCCCTGATCACCGGTGTTACCGGCCAAGACGGCGCTTACCTCGCCGAATTGCTGCTGAGCAAAGGCTATGTGGTGCATGGCATCAAGCGCCGCGCCAGCCTGTTCAATACCGACCGGGTCGACCATCTCTACCAGGATCCGCATGTCGAGCACCAGCGTTTCAAGCTGCATTACGGTGACCTGACCGACAGCACCAACCTGATCCGCATCGTCCAGCAGGTGCAGCCCGACGAGATCTACAACCTGGCCGCGATGAGCCATGTGGCGGTGAGCTTTGAGACGCCCGAGTACACCGCCAATGCCGACGGCATCGGCACGCTGCGCCTGCTCGAAGCGATACGCATCCTGGGGCTGGAGAAGAAGACCCGCTTCTACCAGGCCTCGACCAGCGAGCTGTACGGCTTGGTGCAGGAGACACCGCAGAAGGAGACCACGCCTTTCTACCCGCGAAGCCCTTACGCCGTGGCCAAGATGTACGCCTACTGGATCACCGTCAACTACCGCGAGGCCTACGGTTTGTACGCCTGCAATGGCATCTTGTTCAACCACGAGAGCCCTGTTCGCGGTGAGACCTTCGTCACGCGCAAGATCACCCGCGCCATGGCGCGCATCGCGCTGGGCCTGCAGGACTGCTTGCACTTGGGCAACCTGAGCGCGCTGCGCGACTGGGGCCATGCCCGCGACTATGTGCAGATGCAGTGGTTGATGCTGCAGCAGCAAGTGGCTGAGGACTTCGTGATCGCCACCGGAGTGCAGTACAGCGTTCGCCAGTTCGTCGAGTTCGCGGCGCTCGAACTCGGTATCACGGTCCGTTTTGAGGGCCACGGCGAGCAAGAGGTCGGCGTGGTGGCCAAGGTCGAACGCATCGACGGCGAGCTGCGCGCCAAGTGCAAACCGGGCGAGGTGATCGTCAAGGTCGACCCGCGCTATTACCGCCCCACCGAAGTCGAGACCTTGTTGGGCGACCCGAGCAAGGCCAAGGCCAAGCTCGGCTGGGAGCCCACCACGACACTGCACGAACTGGTCAAGGAGATGGTGCTGAGCGACTATTCGGCGGCCAAGCGGGACAGCCTGGTCAAACTGGCGGGCTTCCAGGCCTACGACCACCACGAGTAGGTCGATGGCGCAGCGCCTGCGCCGAAGCCTGCGTCAGGCCATCGGGTGCTTCTCGAAAGATCGGGCCGAACGATCCTTATTCGATCCGCATGCGATCCGCATGCGATCAGGGTTCATCCGCTGGCCTTGGCCTGACCTCCTCCACTAGACTGGTCCCAATGCTTGGCCACCAGGGCCATGGTGCGACAAGTCACAAAGTGGAGACAGACCCAAATGGATCGTAGAACCGTACTGAAGGCGGGCGGCGCGGTGGCTGCCGCCGTCGCGGGCCCTTCGGCGCTGGCGGAAACAGCCAAGTGGCCGACCCGCGAGATCACGTTGATCAACCCCAATGCGCCGGGCGCTTCAACCGATCTAACCGCCAGACTGATCGCGGTGGCGCTCGAGAAGCGGCTCGGGGCGACGGTGATCGTCAAGAACGTGGTCGGTGGTGCGGGCGCACTCGGGCCCACGACCTTGGCGGCGGCCGCACCCGATGGCTACACGATGGGCTTGGTGGCGATTTCCAGCCACATCACCGTGCCCAGCCTGATGGACGTCAAATACAAACCCTGGGAGGCGTTCGATGTGCTCGGCCAGGTTGCGGCGCTGCGCTATGGCATCGGCGTGGGCATCAACTCGCCGATCAAGACCATCGATGACCTGATCGCCACCAGCAAGCAACGGCTGGTGACCTATGGTTCGAACAATGTCACCAACGTGGTCGCGATGTACCAACTCGCCAAGATCACCGGCGGGCGCTTCCGCTGGGTGGTTTTTGCCGGCGGGGTCGAGGCGGTTGCGCAGGCGGTCGGTGGCCATGTCGATGCCTGCATCCAGACGGTGGCTGAAATGCGGCCGCAGATCGACGGTGGCAAGCTGCGCTTTCTCGCAGCGGCCGGCCCCGAGCGCTGGCCCGACTACCCGGAGGTCAAGACCTTGCGCGAGTTGGGATTCGATGCGGTCACCAACGGCCCGTTCGGCTATGCCTACCCGGCCGGTGTCGACCCGGCGATCAAGCAACGCATGGAGGCCGCGCTGGCTGATGTGATGGCCGACAAGAGCGTGCAAAACCAGATCTCCGCGCTCGGCATGGTGGCCATCCACCGCAGTGGCGCTGACTACAAGGCCTATCTGAAGAAGATCGAGGGCGAGTTGTCGCCAATCCTGGCCGAGACCGGCATGGTGAAGAAGCGCTGATGTCGGGCTCGGACGATGCGGCTGTGCCGCCCGCGCAGCCTTTGACCGGTTCTCGCATCGCCGCAGCGGGTTTGCTGTTGCTCGCGTTGCTGGGCTTGTGGCAATCGCTGAGCCTGGAGCGCTGGAGCATTGAAGGCCCAGGGCCAGGCTTGTTTCCGGTGATGGTCGCGCTGGTCTTTGCGTTGCTCGCGCTGATTGTGCTGATCTGGCCCGGACGCGCCGCGGCCACCGAGGAAGGCGACACCGACGTCATCGATGCCGAGACCCGCCAGCGCACGCGCGCCGGCTTTGTGATCTATTCACTCAGTCTGTTGGTGCTGGCGGCGGGTGCGGCTTGGGTGGGCTTTACCTTGACGTCAATTGCAGTCTCGGTGTTGATCGTGCGCTTTGCCGAGGGCCGTTCCTGGTTCGCGGCGATCGGCTACGGCCTGGGCTGCGCAGCGGTCGGTTTGGTCGGCTTTGGTTGGTTGCTGCGGGTCGACTTGCCGTCGAGCTTCATCGAGCAAGCCTTTTTCTCATTGGTGCGCTGACCATGGAAGCGTTGCTGGGCGGTTTTGCGGTCGTGATGACACCGGCCAACCTGATGTACTGTTTTATCGGTGCCTTCTTGGGCACGGTGGTGGGGATCCTGCCAGGGCTGGGTCCGCTGACCACGATCGCGATCCTGCTGCCGATCACGTTCAAGATGGACGTCACCTCGGCCATCATCATGCTCTCGGGCATCTATTACGGCGTTGCTTACGGCGGCACGGTCACCTCGGTGCTGATGCGCATTCCCGGCGAGGCTTCGTCGGTCGTGACCTGTCTAGACGGCTACGAAATGGCGCGCAAGGGCAGGGCGGGTTCGGCGTTGTTCATTGCCGGCATCGGCTCGTTCATCGCTGGCACCGCCGGCACGCTCGCGATCACGTTTTTGTCGCCACCGCTGTCGCGCTTGGTGCTGGCTTTTGGGCCATCCGAGTACGCGATGATGATGCTCGCCGGGCTGGCCATGGTCACCTATATGTCTGGCGGTTCGCTGCCGCGCGCGCTGCTGATGGCCGCTTTTGGCCTGCTGCTGGGCACGGTGGGCGCCGACCCGATGAGCATGACGCCTCGGCTGACTTTCGGCATCCTGACCCTGGGCGACGGTGTGAACCTGGTGCCCCTGGCGATTGGTCTGTTTGGCCTGTCCGAGGTGTTGTTCATGGCCACGCGCAGCGAGGAAGAACTCAAGATCCTCGCGCCACCCAAAGGCCTCGCTGGATTTCTGCCCACGGCCGAAGAGGCCAAGCGATCGATCGGTCCGATTGGCCGCGGCTCGGTGCTGGGTTTTCTGGTCGGCTTGTTGCCGGGAGGCGGCGCAGTGATCGCGTCCTTCTTGTCTTATGCCGTTGAACGCAGGCTGTCTCGCCATCCCGAGGAATTCGGCAAGGGCGCGGTCGAAGGACTGGCCGGACCCGAAGCGGCCAACAATGCCGGCACTGCTGGTGCCTTCGTGCCCCTGCTTTGCATGGGCATCCCCGCCAATGCGATCACCGCGTTGCTGCTGGGCGCCTTCATGATCCACGGTGTCACGCCCGGACCAACCATTCTGGAGCGCCAGCCCGAGGTGTTCTGGGGCGTGGTGGCCAGCATGTACATCGGCAACATCATGCTGCTGGTGCTCAACCTGCCACTGATCGGGCTGTTCGTGCGCATCCTCGACATCCCGCGCGCCTTCCTGACGCCGATGATCTTGGTCGTTTGCCTGGTTGGGGTCTATTCCAACAGCGGCAATGCCGACGATGTGGTGGTCGCGGTGGTCTTCGGCTTTCTTGGTTTCTTCCTGCGGCGCCGCGGCTTTGACCTGGGCATCGTGATCCTGGCCTATGTGCTGGGGCCGATCTTCGAGCGCTCGGTGCGTCAGGCGCTGTCCATCTCCGATGGCGACCCGGCGATCTTCCTGCACAGCCCGCTGTCCATCGGGTTTGCCGTCGCGGCGGCGGTGATCCTCGGCGCCGGTTTGTGGCCGCGTCGGGTTGCTGCGCCGCGGGCTTGAGCGCGTGGTGTCATAACGCCACGGCTTGACGGGCTCAGCTCGCCAACCAAAACGCCCGATGAGCCCGAACCAAGCCAGCACCTCGGCGCACGCGATGCTGGCGGTTTTTGCCAGCAATGGCATCGACCGCGTCTTCCTGGTGCCAGGCGAAAGCTATCTTGGCATCCTCGACGCGTTGAGCGATTTTCCGCAGATTGACGTGCTGACCTGTCGCCACGAAAGCGGCGCCGGTTTCATGGCCTGCGCGGATGGGCGATTGACGCGCCTGCCAGGTATCGTGATGGTGAGTCGCGGCCCCGGTGCCACCAACGCGGCGATCGCCGTTCACACCGCCCAGCAGGATGCGGTGCCGCTGATCTTGGTGATTGGGCAGATTCCCAAAGCCGATCTGCGCCGACAGGCGTTTCAGGAGATCGACTACCAACAGATGTTCGGGTCGATCGCGAAGTGGGTCGTCGAAGTCACCGCTCCTGACCAGTTGGCTGAGGCCGCATTCAAGGCCTTGCGGATCGCGACCACCGGCACGCCCGGTCCGGTCGTGTTAGTCGTGCCCGAAGACATCCAGCAACAGCCGGTCACCCAGCGGAACTGGCAGTTGCCTGCGCCGGTCGCGCGCCTGCCTGCCCCAGACGCTCTGGCGGAGATCCATGCGTTGTTGTGCCGTGCTGAACGCCCGTTGATCATCGCGGGCGGCGCGCTGGATTCGAGCGCTGGCCGGTTTTCACTGCTGGCATTGGCCGAGCGTTTTCAGGTGCCGGTGGCGGTGTCATTCCGCCAGCACGATCTCTTTCCGAATCGACATGATTTGTTCGTCGGCGACCTCGGTTTGGCCAACCCCAAGGACCAGATCGCGGCCTTCGATTCGAGCGACCTGATCCTGGCGATCGGCACCCGCTTGGGGGACATCACGACCCAGGGCTACACCTTTCCGCGGCTGCCCAAGCCCGCGCAGACCTTGGTGCATGTTTATCCCGATGACCGGGCCGTGGGACTGCATTTCGTCGCTGATTTCGGCATCGTCGCTGACCCGGCGCCGTTCGCCGCTGCGCTGGCCGCGATCGACGGTGCCGTCGTGGTGCCGCAGCGCCGGGCTTGGGTCAGCCGCCTGCGCAGCCTCCACCAGCGCATCGCCGCCTGGCCTGCACCACGCGCACTGGTTGACGATGGGCTGCCGTTCGTCGAGGTCGTCGCCAGGCTGGAAGCCAGCCTGCCGGCCGATGCGATCGTCTGTCTCGACGCTGGGACTTTTGCCGCACCGGTCTACCGTCACCTGCCGTTCGCCTATCCGCAACGCTTGATGGCGCCGCTGTCGGGCGCGATGGGCTACGGCACACCAGCCGCGATCGCCTCGCAACTGCGCAGCACGGGCCAGCGTGTGGTCTGCCTGGTGGGCGACGGCGGTTTCATGATGACCGGCAACGAGATGATCGTCGCCGTCGACCGGCAATTGCCGATCCTGTTCATCCTGTCGAACAACCAGTCCTATGGGTCGATCCGGGTTCACCAGGAGCGGCAATACCCGGGCCGCCATGTGGGCACCAGCTTGACCAACCCTGACTTCGTCGGCATTGCGCGCGCCTTTGGCATCCAGGCCGAGCGGGTTGGCACCGCCGACCAGATCGACGCGGCACTGGCGCGCGGCTTGGCGGCTCGCCAACCCTACTTCATCGAGGTGATGTCCAGCCTGTCAGCTAGTTTTCCGGTATCCAGTTTGCCGGTCACCATTTCTCCAGTCTAGGGCGCCGTCGAGCGCCTAGACCATGAACCGACTCGCTGCGGCATCGCCGTGGATCAGAAAGTTGCTAACCCGATTGCGGCGCGGAAACGGTTCTTCAGATGGACGCCGTCACGCGACGGCAAAGCGCGCGGCAGATCTTCAGCACGAACATGGACTTGCGCTAACACGCAAGCCTGGCGACTATTGACCAGCGTGGCCAGCGAGGCCACCTCGCTTGGGTCCCGGATCTCCATCACCTGACGGATGCCGCAACCGCGGGCGACGGCTGACAAGCTGGTGCCCAGGCTGCTGTGGCTGGCCTGCATGCCGGTCTCACCGAAGTGCCCGTTGTCCAGCACCACGATGCTGAGGTTGGCGGGCTGTTGCGCGCCGATCGTCGCCAGCGCACCGAGCCCCATCAGCTGCTCACCGTCGCCAGTGATCACCAGCACGCTGCGCGCCGGCTGTGCCAGCGCCAGCCCGAGCCCCATCGCGGCAGCGCCGCCCATCGCGCCCCAGAGGTAGAAGTTCTCAGGCCGATCGCCGGCGGCGAAAACGTCGTATGCGGGCGAGCCGAGACCGCTGATCACCAGCGCCTCAGGGCAGGCGGACAGCAGGCGGGCGACGAAATCACGCCGTTCAATCAAAGCAGTGGTTTGATTCATTTCGATCGAGTCCATTCCTTGCGGCCAATCAGACTTTGCGACAGCAGTACCGCGATCGGCTCGCCGCTTTCGAGCGCTGCGTCGAGTCCTGCGCGCACCGTGTCGGCCACTTCTTCGGCTTTGCTCACCCGCAGCACCGTCCCGCCCATCCATTCCAGTGTGCCCTGGGTCGCTTTGCTCATTGGCACCTGCCAGGGATTGAATTCAGCCCACTCACCGCGCATCGTGATCAGCGTGAGCAGTGGGAACCGGCAGTTCTGGATCAACGACAGCATGTTGATGCAGTTGCCCACGCCGCTGCTCTGCATCAGCAACGCTGAACGCTGGCCGCCCAGCCAGGCGCCGCAGCAGATCGCCACGCCTTCTTCCTCGGTTGTCAGCACCACTGGGCGCATCGTGGGCTCGGCGTGGACCCGCCGGATCACATGCGCATGGCCGGCGTCCGGCACATAGGCCACCTGGCGGATTCCGCCTTGCTTGAGGGTCGAAAAAATGTCTTCCTGCCAGGTCGGCGCGGAGGCGCTGGTACTGCTCATGAAACGATGCCTTTCATTGCGGATGGCCGGTCAAACCCCAGTCGATCTTCACGCGCCGTGAACAGGCCGATCGGGATGGCCGAACAAATGGGTCACGCCCTCGTCGATTAGCCAATGCCAAAAGGCGGCACGGCCGGTCATGCTGCGCTTGGGCATCTGTGCCTCACCTCATGACGGCTGACGGGAACTTGACGGAGCCCTCTCGAAGGTGGCCACCCAGGCCGGCCCAGATTCGTTCACCGATGGTAGCGCACCGTTTCGGCGGGCTCGCCGCCCGGGCTACACCGTCGATCGAGACGGGCTCGATGTGCGGGCTCGATGTGCAGGCTCGATGTGCAGGCTCGATGGGCAGCGCCGGCTCGCCCGCCAGGTCAGGCGCCATCCGACGTGAAACTGGGCATCACTTCGCGGTGGAACAGCTCGACCGATTGCTGGGCCTCGTTCAGCGTGACCGTGCCGAACGCGAAGCGGCAGAGCATGTAGTTGGTCCGGCTGCGCTCGATCTGCTCGGCCAGCAACTCACGCACGGTCGCGGGTGACCCCACCAGCGCCACGCCGGCTTGTTGCGCCTGGGCTAGATGGGTCGGAAACATCGCCAATTGCGGCGCGCTACCGTGCTGCAGCCACAGCTTCATGAAACTGTTGTACCACTGCAGGTAGGCTGGCTCGGCGATCTGGCGCGCCTGCGCGTCGGTCTCGGCCACGACGATGTGGCGCGTTGTGCCGACGAAAGGCATGTCCTTCGGCGCATGGCCGGCCTCGATCCAGCGCGCAGCATAGCGGTCGACGATGGCGCGCACCCGTTCCAGCGGGCCGTTGACCACGGCGTTGACGTGGTTCGCGACGCACCAGTCCACGCCCTCCGGTGCGCCGACGCCATACCACAGCGGCGGATGGGGCTGCTGCAAGGGGCGCAGCACGACCGGCACATTCTGGAACTGAAAGCGCTGGCCTTCGTGGTTGAGCACGTCCTGCGTCAGCGCCTTGATCAGCACCTCGAAGCTTTCGAAATAGAGGCCAGGCGCCTCCGCGGCGTCGACGCCGAAGTGGCCCAGTTCGAAGGGCGAAACCCCTCGGCCCACCCCGAGCTGCAAGCGGCCGTTGCTCATGTGGTCGAGCATGCAGACCTCTTCAGCGACGCGCAGCGGATGGTAGAGCGGCAGGATGTAGACCAGCGGGCCGAAGCGCAGCCGTCGGGTGCGCTGGGCCACCGCCGACAGGAACACCGAAGGCGAGGGCGCCATGCCCAGAGGCGTTGAATGGTGTTCGGCAACGTGGTACGCATGGAAGCCCGTGCGGTCGTACAGCTCGACCAGCTTCAGGCGCTCCTCGTAGTACTGCGCCATCGGCAGCGCGTTGCGGTCCAGGTGGTCGAAAATGCCGAACTTCATCGCCAGCTCCTTCTGCTGGCGCATCGCCAGTGCCCCTGTTTTTACCATTGCAACGAGTTTGCCCGCGCTCGACCTCTGCGCTTGGTTGCACCAGCATCCGATCGATGGGTCTGATTCGGCCTACAGTCCTGACGACCTCCAACCCTCAAGAAAGCACCGCATGAAGACCTACGCCATCGCCACCATCCCAGGTGACGGCATCGGCCAGGAAGTCATTCCGGCCGGCCGGCAAGTGCTTGAAGTGCTGGCCGCGTCCAGCGACCGCTTGCGCTTTGAGTTTGAGAACTTTGGCTGGGGCGGCGACTGGTACCGCGCCCATGGCGTGATGATGCCGGCCGACGGGCTGGACGCGCTGCGATCCAAGGATGCGATCCTGTTCGGCTCGGCTGGCGACCCGGCGATTCCCGACCACATCACGCTGTGGGGCTTGCGGCTCAAGATCTGTCAGGGCTTCGACCAGTACGCCAACGTGCGCCCGACCCGCATCCTGCCCGGCATCGATGGCCCGCTCAAGCGCTGCGGACCGGACGACCTGAACTGGGTCATCGTGCGAGAGAACTCAGAAGGCGAGTATTCGGGCGTCGGCGGCCGGGTCCACCAGGGGCACCCGATCGAAGCCGCGACCGATGTGTCGATGATGACGCGGGCCGGTGTCGAGCGCATCATGCGGTTCGCCTTCCAACTGGCCGCGTCGCGGCCGCGCAAGCTGCTGACCGTCGTCACCAAGAGCAATGCGCAACGCCATGCGATGGTGATGTGGGACGAGATCGCGCTGCAGATCTCCCGTGAATTCCCCGACGTGCGCTGGGACAAGGAACTCGTCGACGCCTGCACCGCCCGCATGGTCAACCGGCCGGCCACACTCGACACCCTGGTCGCGACCAACCTGCATGCCGACATCCTCAGCGACCTGGCCGCCGCGCTGGCTGGCAGCCTGGGCATCGCACCGACCGGCAACATCGACCCCGAGCGCCGCTACCCGTCGATGTTCGAGCCCATCCACGGCTCGGCATTCGACATCATGGGCCAAGGCCTGGCCAACCCGGTCGGCACCTTCTGGTCGGCGGTGATGATGCTCGAGCACCTGGGCGAGACCGCTGCCGCGCAGCGCCTGATGCGTGCGATCGAGCAGGTCACCGCCAACCCGGCCTTGCACACCCGCGACCTGGGCGGTCCGGCGACCACGGCGCAGGTCACGCAGGCCGTTTGCGAAGGGCTCGGCGAGGGCGCAAATCAACGGGCGCGCTGAGCCTGTGCTGCGCCTGATCGCTGCGGTCAGAGGGCCATCCTAGGGTTCGACCTGTCACGCTGGTGGAAGTGCGAAGCGACCTGTTTGCTTAGCATCCAGCCATCGCAATACCCCAGGGGTGACCGAATGGCCCACTTTCCCGGCAAGATCGGCAAGACGATCGCGCAGTCCACGCCTTGGTGGCCGCCGCGCGGCGATGGTGCGGCCAAGAAGCCCAACGTACTGGTCGTGCTGTTCGACGACGTGGGTTTTGCCGACTTCGGCTGTTACGGCTCGTCGATCCGCACCCCGGCCATCGACGCGCTGGCCGCGCGGGGTGTGCGCCTGACCGGTTTTCACACCACGGCGATGTGCTCGACCACCCGCGCCGCGCTGATGACCGGCTGCAACCACCACCGGGTGGGCATGGGCTGCCTGGCCAACTTCGATTCGGGTTACCCCGGTTACCGCGGCAAGATCGCGCCCGAGGCCGCGACGTTGGCCGAGATGCTGCGCCCGCAGGGCTATGCCAATTACATGGTCGGCAAATGGCATGTCACCTCGCTGACCGAGACCGGCCCGACCGGCCCGTTCGACGGCTGGCCGCTGGGCCGCGGCTATGACCGTTTCTACGGTTTCATGGACGCCGAGACCGACCAGTACGCGCCCGAGTTGGTGCGCGACAACACGCAGATTCCCACGCCCGGCAGCTTCGAGACCGGCTACCACCTGAGCGTGGACCTGGTGGATCAGTCGCTGCGCTACCTTGCCGACCATGCCGCTGACCAGCCCGACAAGCCCTGGCATCTGTGGCTGGCCCCAGGCGCCTGCCATGCGCCGCACCAGGCGCCGGACGCGCTGATCAAGAGTTACGACCCGCTGTTCGGCCACGGCTGGGACGAAGAAAAGGCCCGCCGTCTGGCGCGCCAGATCGAGCTTGGCATCGTGCCGCCCGGTACTGTCTTGCCGCCGCCCAACGCCGGCGTTCAGCCTTGGGACAGCCATGCCCCGCCGCTGTGCGCGCTGATGACGCGGCTGCAATCGGCCTATGCGGCGATGCTGGACCAGTTCGATGGGCAGATCGCGCGTCTGGTGGAATTTCTCGAAGCCAGCGGCCAGCTCGACGACACCATCATCGTGGTGTTGTCCGACAACGGCGCCAGCCAGGAAGGCGGACCGCTGGGATTCATCAACGCGATGGGGCCTTACAACCAGCAACCCGAGGCCTTGGCCACCAAGCTGGCGCGCATCGACGACATCGGCGGGCCTGACACCCACAGCAATTTCCCCTGGGGCTGGGCGTCGGCAGCCAACACGCCGCTCAAGCGCTACAAGCAAAACACCCATGGCGGTGGCATCCGCGATCCGCTGGTCATCAGTTGGCCCAATGGCCTGGCCGCGCGGGGTGAACTGCGCCACGGTTTTCACCATGCCACCGACCTGGCGCCCACCTTGCTGGAACTGATTGGCGCGCCCAAGCCCGACCGCCTGAAAGGCCTGGATTGCCTGCTCTTCGACGGCGAGAGCTTCGCGCCCGCGCTGCGCGACGGCGATTCGCCAGCACGCTCGCGTCCGCAGTATTTTGAGATGTTCGGTCACCGCGGGATCTGGGCCGATGGCTGGAAGGCGGTGGCTTTTCATCCGCGCGGTCAGGCCTTTGACGACGACGTCTGGGAGCTCTACCACCTGGACCAGGATTTCAACGAGAACCATGACCTCGCGGCCGACCATCCGGAGCAACTGCAGGCGCTGGTGGCGCAGTGGTGGCGCGAAGCCGAGCGTTGCCAGGTGCTGCCGCTGGACGACCGCTTCGGCCAGCGCTTTGCCGAGAACGGCCGGCGCGTGCAAGGTCATCGGCGCCAGTTCGTGATGCACGCCGGCATGGGGCATCTGCCCAATGACGTTGCGCCGGATATTCGGGGCCGCAACTATTCAATCGAGGCCGAGGTCATCCTGCCCGAGGGTGGCGCCGAAGGTGTGCTGATCGCCCACGGTGACGCCACCAGCGGCTACAGCCTGTACTTGCAAGGCGGCCACCTGGTGCATGACCTGAACATCGGCGGTGTGCACCGGGTATTGCGCTCAGACCGGTCCGTGCCCGCCGGCCACCACCGCTTGGCGGTGCAGGTGGTGCTGGGCAACTGGGTGCCCTATACCTGCCCAATCGCCGGGCCGATCAAGTTGCCTGAGCATCGCACCGCCACCTTGTCAATCGACGGCGAGCCGGTCGGTAGCCTGGTCAGTCCCCACGGCTTCAACAACTTCATCTCCTGGTCCGGGCTGGACATCGGCCTGGACCGTGGCTCACCGGTGTCGCATTACGCGGCGCCCTTTGCGTTCACCGGGAAACTTCGCCGGGTCACGGTGACGCTCGACCCGCTGCAGTCCTTGGATGGCGATGCCGTCGGCCAGGCTGAGATGGCTCGGCAATGAGCGGACTTTGGCGCGTGTCAAGCCAACTTTTTCAACCGGAGCCTCTTTGATGGCCAACACCCAGGAACTGACACTGATCGACATCGCCGAGCGCTACCGGCACATCCGGCCGGTGCCGCGCATGCCCAATTTCGCCGCCTGGATCGAGGGTGTCGACCTGACCCAGCCGCTGACCGAGCCGGTGCAGGCTGAATTGCGCCAGGCGCTCAATGACTTCGAGGTGATCTTTTTCCGGCCCCAGTCGATCACGCCGGCCCAGCATGTGGCGCTGGCCAAAGTGTTTGGTCCGATCTCCGGCGGTTCGTACTTCGAGCGCAAGCCCGGCGCGCCCGAGCTCGAGATGATCGTCTTCGACCGCGACCGCCCACCGTCCATCGACAACTGGCACACCGACATCAGCTGGAAGGCCAACCCGCCGTTGGGCACCGCGATCCAGATCACCGTGACACCACCGGCCGGCGGCAACACCTGCTGGAGCAGCACCAGCAAGGCCTATGACGGTTTGTCGCCGGGCATGCAGGCCTACCTCGAAGGCCTGAGTGCTGTGCACACCTGGGAGGTTTCGGCCTTTCGCGAGGCGCTGGGACGGCGTGGCGATGACGCGCTGATCGCCGCGATCAAGGCCTTCAAGCCAGTGATCCATCCCGTCGTCAGAATCAACCCGGGTTCGGGCCGCAAGTGCCTGTTCGTCAACGCCGACTTCACCCGCCACATCGTCGGCATCGACCGCCATGAGGCCCGCAGCATGCTGAACTTTTTGCTCGACTGGATGAAGAAGCCCGAGTTCATGGTGCACCACCAGTGGGAAGCCGGCGGACTCGCGGTCTGGGACAACCGCAGCACCCAGCACTACGCGCTGGCCGACTACTGGCCGCACCAGCGGGTCAACCAACGCGTGACCTTCGACGAACCCGGCGCGCCGGCTGCCACTGTGAATGTCAACCAACAGGTGATGCATGGCGACAAGCCCTGAGCCCGCTGTCCTGTTGTCCTGTTCCGCCACCGGACCGCGGTGCGTCGCGGTACCGCAGGCGACAGCTTGCGCAGCGCGGCTGGCTTACGCTGAAAGCTGCCCCATTGGCCGTCGCGCCTGACCGACCGAGGAGATCCCTTGCTGCATCCGTACATCCATGCCCGCACGACCCCTGACAAACCCGCGCTGATCTGCGCTGGCAGCGGCCAGGTCGTCACCTACCGCGAACTCGATGACCGATCCAACCAGGTCGCGCAGCTGTTTCGCTCGCTCGGGCTGCAATCGGGTGACCACATCGCGCTGATGCTCGAGAACCACCCGCGTTACTTCGAGATCTGCTGGGGCGCACAGCGCGCCGGGCTGATCTACACCGCGATGAGCACCCGGCTGACCGAGGGCGAGGCCAGCTACATCGTTGACGACTGCGGCGCGAAAGCGGTGATCGCCTCCAAGGCGATGGTCGCTGCGGTGCGGCACCTGCCCGCGGCCTGCAAATGCGTGAAAACCTGGCTGATGCTCGGCGACGTGATCGAGGGCTGGTCGGCCTACGAGACCGCGGTCGACGCGCAGCCCGCGGTCCGCATCGCTGACGAGCGTGCGGGCGGCGACATGCTGTACTCCAGCGGCACCACCGGCCGGCCCAAGGGCGTGTTCGTGCCGCCCGAGTTCACCGCGATCGACGCGTCCGGCCCGATGACCGACACGATGACCCGGCTTTACGGCGTGGATGCGAACACGGTCTACCTCTCGCCGGCGCCGATGTACCACGCCGCGCCGCTGCGCTTCAACTTGGGCGTGCAGCGCCTGGGCGGCACCGTCGTGATGATGGAGCATTTCGACGCCGAGGAGTACCTGCGGCTGGTCGAGCGCTACCGCATCAGCCACAGCCAACTGGTGCCGACGATGTTCGTTCGCATGCTGAAGCTGCCCGAGGCCACGCGAAAGCAGTACGACCTGTCGTCGCTGCGCTGTGCGATCCATGCCGCTGCACCTTGCCCGGTGCCGATCAAGGAGCAGATGATCGCCTGGTGGGGGCCGGTCATCTGGGAGTACTACGCCGGCACCGAGGGCAATGGCGTGACGATCGTGAACTCGACGCAGTGGCTGGCGCACAAAGGCACGGTGGGCTGCGCGGTGATCGGCGAGCTGAAGATCTGCGACGACGAGACGGGCGAACTGCTGCCGCAAGGCCAGAGTGGCACGGTCTACTTCGCCAATGGCCGACCGTTCTCGTACCACAACGACCCGGCCAAGACCGCAGGCTCGACCCATCCGCTGGGCTGGACCACCTTGGGCGACGTAGGCTATGTCGATGCCGAGGGCTACCTGTACCTGACCGACCGCAAGGCCTACATGATCATCTCAGGCGGCGTGAACATCTATCCGCAAGAGGCTGAGAACGTGCTGATCAACCACCCCAAGGTGGCCGACTGCGCGGTGCTGGGCGTGCCCAACGAGGAGTTCGGCGAGGAGGTCAAGGCGGTGGTGCAGCCGCGTGATATGCGCGACGCCGGGCCAGCGCTCGAACAAGAGCTGATCGCTTACTGCCGTGAGCAGCTCTCGCACATCAAGTGCCCGAAGTCGGTCGACTTCGAAGCCGAGCTGCCGCGCCACGCCACCGGCAAGCTCTACAAGCGATTGCTCAAGGACCGCTACTGGGCCGGACACGCCTCGAAGATCGTCTGACAATCCGACAATTCCGCGCCAGCGCGGCGCGACCCGTGCGGCTCGCAGGCCCGCAGGTTTTGGGAAATGCCAGCATGAATCCTTCTCGTCGACACGGCCTGCAACGCCTCATCGCCCTGGGCGCCAGCGCGGCCCTGGGCTACCCGGAAGCCTTCGCCATGAACTTTGACGCTGCTCGCATCGACGCCTTGGTCGACGCTGCCTTCGAATACGCTTTTCCGCTGTACGAGATGGCCCGCACGCGCTACAACGCGCTGGACAACCCGGCCAACCCGCGGCGCGGCCAGGTCAACACCGCAGGCCATCAGCGCCACTTGGCCGATCACCGTGCGCGCGCGGTCACCACGCCCAACAACGACACGCTGTATTCGTCGGCCTGGCTCGATCTGTCCGCCGGCCCAGTGGAGGTGTCGGTGGGCAGCTTGGCCGCCGGACGCTACTGGTCGGTGGCGCTGATGGATTTTTTCACCAACCACCCCGCCATCCTGGGCAGCCGATCGGACGGCCAGGGCCCGGTCCAGGCGCATCTGGTGGGGCCAGACTGGCGCGGCGCGAGGCCGAGTGGGCGTGTCATCGCGATGCCCGGCAATGACGTCTGGCTGTTGGGCCGCTGGCTGGCCGAGGGGCCGGATGATCTGGCGGCCGCCCGGGCCATGCAGGATGCCCTGCGATTGACGCCCAGCGCAACGCCGGCCGCGCTTGCCCGCGTGGTGCCCCGCCATTCACGTGATGCCGAGAACTTTCTGGCCGTGGTCAACGAGGCATTGGCGCGCAACCCTGCGCCGCTCAACGAAAGCGCGGACCTGGCGCGCTTCGCAGAGGTCGGCCTGCACGGCGGTCGCGGCCCAGCCTGGGCCGCGCTGGACGAAGGCTTGCGGATCGCCTGGCAGCGCCGCATCGGCCCGGCGCATGACGCGCTGCGCAGCGGGCTGCTGCGTGAAGGCCGCCAGGTGCAGGGCTGGCGCCAGCCATCGGCCGGCATCGGCAACTTCGACCGCGACCATGCGCTGCGCGCCAGCGTTGCGCTGGGGGGCCTGGCCGCGTTGCCGCCTGAAGAGGCCGTCTACCTCAGCCGCCAAACCGATGGCAACGGGCAAGTCTTGGACGGCGCGCAGGCTTGGCGCATCCGCATGCCACGCGGTGGTGTGCCCTGCGACGCTTTCTGGTCGCTCTCGGTGTACGAGCGCATGCCAGACGGCCGGCTGTTCTTTGCCGAAAACCCGATCGGCCGTTTCGCCATCGGCGACCGAACGCGCGGCATCGCGGTGGAACCCGACGGCTCGATGGACATCTGGTTGCAGCGCAACGAGCCGACCGATCCGCAGCGCCGCCGCAACTGGCTCCCCGCGCCAGCTGGGCCGATACATTTGTCGCTGCGCGCGTACTTGCCCAAGCCGGCTTTGCGGGATGGGACGGCTGAGCTGCCCACCGTCTCAAGAGCGGACTGAGCGCCACGACAGCCCGCCATCCGTCGCAGCGATCCCAGCGCGTCGCGATCCATGCTGCTCGCGGTGGCCGCGGAGTCAGGTTTTCGGGAAGTAGTGGACACCAGGCAGTCCCTGGTAGTCCTGGTCTTGCGTCAGAAAGGCGGCCTGATGTTCCAAGGCCATGCTGTACATCACGGCGTCGGCCATCGCGAGTCGGTGGCGCTGCGCCACTTCAGAAGCGGCCACCGCGCGCTGGTCGCTCAGTTCGAGCACCAGCCCCATGCGCATCACGTTCAGGCAAGCGGCCAAGGCCTCCGCGGGTATCTTGCGGCTCAGGACTCGGTGCACTTCATACAAGGCGATCACCGGCACCAGCAAGCGTTCGCGCTGCTCAATCGCCGCCGCAAACCATTCGGCGCGCGGTGTGTCGAGCAGGTACTCGATCCAGCCCGAAGAGTCGACAAGGTTCACAAGATTTCCCGGTCCTGCTCCTTGGCAATGACCAGATCGGCCGGGTCCAGCTTGTAGCGCTTGAGCATGCCCCTGTAAGCACTCATGGGAGGCTCTGGCTTGATGACCAATTCGTTGCCACGCAGTTCGAAATGAATGTGCGATCCGGCCACGATACCCAGGATCTTGCGCATCGCCGCCGGCAATGTGACCTGTCCTTTGCTCGACACCACCGCTTCTGATTGCATGCACTATTTCCGATAAATTCCAAGGTAAAGCGCTGCGGATTGTAAAGAAATCTGAGGCGTTTGAGCATCCTGGGTTGGCGCATCCAGGCATTGAGGCGGAGGACGCGCCGGGTTCGCCGGGATCGAAAGACAGTCTCCTGGATCCGAGCCAGCGCATAGGCTCGGCGCTTCAGGCCGGCGCCGGCAGCGTCATCGCACCAAACATCACTTTTACGCACGCTGCCCGATTGGCCGTCGGTGACATGTTAGGGTTGAACAACACCCTCTCATCAACCTGCAGAGCCTCGGCAAGTCCTTTGGTCAGATCGCCTCTCGTCGCACGCTGGCGCGCCTGGCTCGGCCAGTGCGGCTGGCGCTGGCTCGTCTTGCTGATCGCCGGTCCGGCCTTGGGCGCGACCGCGCCACTGGTGTCGGTGGCTGGGCTGGAGGGGGTTGAGGTGTCGGTGGCCGTTTGGGTCGACGAAAGCCACCAGGCCTGCGCCGTGGAGGTCTTCGCAGGCGTTGAAGCAGCGGCCCGTTGGGCTCTGCCCACCCCCGAGGCCTGGATCGCACAAAATTCGCTGTTTCAGCCTTGAGAACCGATCATGTCCCGCGCGCTCCCGCTCTCTTTCGCTATCGCGATCTCCGGTGTCGTCCTGGCACTCTTGTCCTCGTTGGCGACGGCCCAATCAACCCCGCCCACCAGCGCCGACGTGCCCCTGGTGTGGGACTTGACCCGCTTGTTTCCCACCGATGCCGCTTGGGATGCGGAGCGCTTGGCCTTGTCTGCCCAGGTGCCCAAACTGGCTTCGCTGAAGGGCACGTTGGGGCGTGACGCCACTGCCCTTCGCGACGCGTTAGACCAATTCTCGAACGCCGACCAACGGTTGAACCGGCTCTGGGTCTATGCCAGCACGCAGGTGTCCACCGACAACGGTCAAGGTCGCAACCAAGAGCGCATGGGGCTGATGTCGACGCTGTCCGGCCAACTCAGCAGCGCGCGGGCTTGGGCTGATCCAGAACTCCAGGAGATGGGTGCCGACAAGATCGCCGGCTTCCAGGCTGCCGAGCCCGGGCTGGCCCGCCATGCGGCCCGTTTGCGCCAAACGCTGCGGCGCGCGCAGCACACGCTGGCACCCGAAGCCGAGTTGGCGTTGGCCAGCATGGCCCCGGTGATGGGATCGTTCTCGAACATGCGGGAACTGCTGATCAATGCTGACATCGGCTGGCCGACCCTCAGCGTTGATGGCCAGTCGGTGCGTTTGTCCGACACGGGCTACGTGCAGATGCGCGCCCACCCTGACCGCGCGATGCGCAAGCAGTCGTTTGACCTGTTCTGGAAAACCTACGGCCAATACGAGAACACGCTGGGCGCATTGCTCGCGCAACGCGTCCAGGCCGGCGTGCTCAACGCCCGTCTGCGCAAGTACCCAAGCGCGGTGGCGGCGTCCCTGTCGTCGGTGGAAGTTCCCGAGGCAGTGCTGCGCACGCTGGTGGCCGAAGCGAACAAGGGTCTGCCGACCTTGCACCGCTACTTCCGGCTGCGCCAGAAGATGCTCAAGCTGCCCGATCTGCACTATTACGACATTTACCCAGACCTGGTGACCTCCGCCCAGCGCTATCCGGTGGAGGTGTCATCCCGGATCACGATGGCGGCGATGAAGCCCTTGGGCGATGAGTACCAAGGCGAACTTGAGATCGCGCTGGGCGCGCGAACGATGCATGCGCTGCCGGCAACCGGCAAGCGCGGAGGGGCGTATGCCACCAGCGTTTACGGGATGACGCCCTATATCTTTCTGAACCACACCGACAACTTTCAGAGCCTGGTCACCTTTGCGCACGAATGGGGCCATGGCATGCACTCGGTGCTGGCGCAGCGCACCCAACCGCCAGAGTCAGCGGCTTATCCGCTGTTCCTGGCCGAGATCGCCTCCACGACCAACGAGGTCTTGCTCACCGACCACATGGCCAAGCAGGCCACTGGTCGCGACGAGAGGGTGTTTGTGCTCAGCCAGGTGTTGGAGCGACTGCGCGCCGCGTTCTTCCGTCAGACGATGTTTGCCGAGTTCGAGTTGCTGGCCCATGACGCCCAGCAGCGCGGTGAGGCGCTGTCAGGCAAACGCTTCACGCAGATGTACTGCGGCTTGCTGCGCAAGTACCACGGCGCGGAGGCCGGCGTGATGACCATCGATCCGCAGTACTGCCAGGAGTGGGCCTACATCCCGCACTTCCACCGGCCGTTCTATGTGTATGCCTATGCCACCAGCGCCACCGCCGCACAGTTTTTCGGCGAGCGCATTCTGGAGGGCAAGCCCGGCGCCCGCGAGGCCTATCTGGGCGTTTTGAAGGCGGGCGGCTCGGTGCCACCCCACGAACTGCTGAAATCCGCCGGCCTGGACCTGACGACCGCCGAGCCCTACCAGGTGCTGATCAAACGAATGGACAAAGTGATGGACGAGGTGGAAAAACTGATCGCCTTGAATTAGCCTGGTCAGACTTGGGCCGGGCCTACCGCGCGCTGAGCCACTTTTTCGTCAGGCCTCGGGGCTCATCGTCGAACAAGCTTAGGCAAGCGCGGCTTTGCTTGAAAAAGCATACTCAGGGCAGCAACGGGCGCAAAGCCGACCTCTCTCGATCGGCGCCGCGGCTGCAACCCCTTTCTATCTTAGGAGACTCCAATGCATGAATTCTGCAAGATCGAACGCGAAGGCCATCTCACCATCGTCACGCTGAACCGCCCCGACGTGATGAACGCGCTGCACTACCCCGCGCACCTCGAACTCGAACGCGTGTGGAACGATTTCGCGGCCGATCCTGAGCAGTGGGTCGCGATCGTCACCGGCGCAGGCACGCGCGCGTTTTCCGCCGGCAACGACCTCAAGTACCAGGCCGGTGGGGGTACGCGCGGCTTCGTGGCGTCGGGCTTTGCGGGCTTGACCTCGCGTCAGGGGCTGGACAAGCCGATCATCGCGGCCGTCAATGGCGTGGCGATGGGCGGTGGTTTCGAGACCGCGCTGGCTTGCGACATCATCGTCGCGGCCGAGAACGCCAAATTCGCGCTGCCCGAGCCGAAGGTCGGTCTGGCAGCGCTTGCCGGTGGCATGCATCGGCTACCGCGCACCATTGGCCTGAAGCGCGCGATGGGCATGATGCTGACCGCGCGCCACGTTTCCGCCCAGGAGGGTTACGAACTGGGCTTCGTCACCGCGCTGGCGGCCGAGGGTCAAGCTCTGAGCGAGGCCAAGCGATGGGCCGCGATGATGCTCGAGTGCTCGCCGATGTCGCTGCGCGCGACCAAGCAGGCGGCGATGGACGGCTTGGCCATCGCCGACGTTTTTGCCGCAGCAAAAGTCGAGTACGACGCCGTCGCTCGGCTGCGCAAGAGCCAGGACTGGATCGAAGGGCCGAAGGCCTTCTCCGAGAAGCGCAAGCCGAACTGGATCTCGGAGTAAGCCGGTGCGAGCCCTAGGCTGGGCTGGACGGTTCAGATTGTTTGGACCGGCCGGACTCGCCGGACCGGCCGGATCCTAGAGCCCCAGGCTGGGGTGGTCGAAACAGGCGAGCAGCGCGAGGATTCGCGCGGGATCGCCGATCGCTTTGACCTCGCCTCGGGCGATGGCTTCACTCATCCGGGCTTTGCCCGACAGGATATTGGCCCAGGTTGGCAGGTCGAGCTCGATCGCCAGTCGGGCCTGGGTGCCGTCGGTGATCGCAGCAATACCGTTGCGCAGGTGCAAGCCGACCTGTTCACCGTCTGGCTTGAAGTGCCAAGCCAGTTCTTCGTCGATCCCGACGGATTGGTCGGGGTCGAGGATCACCCGCAGCGTGTGGACAAAGGCTTCGGGCGGGCTGCTCAGCACATCGCTGCGCGAGAAGCGGTGCCGGCGGAAGCGGCTCAAGTCGAGCTTGCCTTCGAGGTCCAGCGCACGCGTCACACACCAGTTACGGATATTGGCGGCCGTCGTGCGCTGGCCGATCGCGCGCAGCACCGCCGCCAGCCGGTCACGGTCAGGTTGGCTGCCTGCATCCACCCGCGCTGCTGTGCTGGCATCCGATTGAACCAACCATGCGCTGAGCTCCAGTGCCCAGCGCAGATCGTCATCAGCCAGCGCTTGTTCGGCCTGTGCGCGGACTGCATCAGCACCGCCGAAGCCGGCGACCAATCGCTTCGCACGCTCTTGTGGCGGCAGTGGAAACAGGGTCGACTCGTCACCATCAAACCAGCCGCGCAGGCCATTGTGAATCTGGCGCACATGGTGTTCGACCACGCCGTAATAGGGGCTGGTGAAGTAGCTGCGAGCAAACACCGCGGGCAGCTTCACGCGCTCACACAGCTCACCCAGCGTCAGGCCTTTGTTGATGCCCCGAACGGTCTGGTCCCACAGGAACTGGATCGAGTCGCGGTAGGCCGTGACCTCGGTCATGATCGCGTCTCTGCCCGACAGCGGCGGCCCATGGGCACCCAGCAGGTCATCGGCCTGCAGGCTGCGGATGTGGTCAAGTCCGGCCACCAGCACGCGCGGGTCGCGGTACTCTTCACCGCGGATCGGGAACACGTTGAACAAGGTCGGCCACACGATGTTGTTGACGCACAGGCCGAGTTCAGGGAACCAGATCGTGATCGAGTCATCGCAGTCGGAGGGTGCCGGCGTCATCACGACCCGCAAGCCGGCGATCGTCGCCTCGGTCTCGGTCTCAAAACGGTGGGTTGGTGGCAGAAATCCTTGCGTGTAGGGCGCGTGGTCAGGCCGGCGGTAGGCTTGGCCCAGTCCGGTGCCGACCAGCCCATCTGGGCCCTGCGCGGGCAGGAACATGCCGAATTGGTGCGCCATGCCGCGCGCTGCTGCGCCACTGACCTCGGTGCTCATGCGCAAGCGGTTGGCGACGATGCGTTGGTGGCCCCAGACCGGCAGTTCGCCGCCGTCCGCTGTCTTCACAAACGGCAGCACGGCCTGGGTGCCGCCGACGTAGTGGAAATGGGTGTAGATCACGGCCGCAATCGGGCTGGCGGTTTGTTGCCTGACGGCGGCCAATGCGTACGCCATCTCCTCGATGCACTCGCCGGTGTCGATCGCGATCAAGCCTTGTGGGCCTTCGACAAAGGTCTGGTTGGACAGGCCGTTGCCAACCATGCACCAAACGCCGGGTCGCGGCGCCCAGAGCTTGCGCTCGAACCGGTTGTTGTGGGTGATCGCATCGCGGTGCGCGCGCTGGCCTTGCCGGTCGGTGGCGGTGACCGACGCGTCATCGCTGAAGCTGGGCGGATAGCGCTGATCGAGAGGGTTCATGCGCAGCTTTCGAGTAGAGGTTGGGCTTGGTCAGTGGCGGTGCGAGCGACGGCAACGCCTGTGAAATGGCTGGTCCACGGTGACCGCCGGTCGCGTGCAACGCTGAGCGCCAAGCGAAGTGAATGGTCTAGGCTGATTGGGTGCCGGTGTCTCAAAGGAACGCTCACTTTAAAAGTTAGGTAAAAATTGAAATCTGCATCGCCAGATCGCCAGATCGCCGGTTTGCTGGCGGGCTTCAAAGCGCAGTGGCGTCCAAATGCGCCACGATCAGCGATGCCGACAACGGCCGAAATCGGGCAGACCGTTCATCCGCGTCTGGCCGCTGCATCGCGGCGCGCGCCGACACACAGCCTGACGACCAGGCCGGTCGGCGGCGCTGAGGCTCATCCGCGGGCCAGCAACTGACGCAGTTCGGTCTTCAGGATCTTGCCGTAGTTGCTCTTCGGCAGCGAATCGACCCGGATGTACTGCTTGGGCCGCTTGAAGCGCGCGATGTTGTCGATCACGACCTGGTCGAGTTCGGCGTCGGATACCGACTGGCCGGGTCGCAGCACGATGAAGGCCACGACCTCCTCGCCCCAGTCGGCGTGGCGGCGCCCAATCACCGAGACTTCGTGCAGCGCCGGATGCAGCAGCAGCGCCTCTTCGACTTCGCGCGGATAGATATTGCTGCCGCCGGAGATGATCAGGTCCTTGGCACGGTCCTTCAGCGTCAGAAAGCCGTCGCTGTCAAAGGTGGCTAGGTCGCCGGTGTGTAGCCAGCCACCGCGCAGTGCCGACTCATTGGCCGTCGGGTTGTTCCAGTAACCTGCCATCACCACGTCGGAGCGGCAGATCACCTCGCCGATCTCGCCCGGCGGCAGGTCGCGGTCGTCAGCGTCGACCACCCGCACCTCGACCCCGGTGCGTGCAATGCCCACCGAGCTCAGGCGTTCGTCGTAGCGCGGATGACTGCGATCTGCATGCATCGCTTTCGACACATAGCTGATGGTGTTGGGGGTTTCTCCTTGGCCGTACATCTGCATCAGACAGCCGTCGAACACGCCCATCGCGCGCTTGAGGTCTTCAAGATACATCGGTGCGCCGCCGTAGAACAGCGTCTTCATGTGCGCCAACTTCAGCCGCGTGTTCGAGGGGTCGTTGACCATGCGCATCACCATGGTCGGTGCGCCAAAGAACGTCACCTTGCGATAACCACCGATCAGATCGACCATCTCGGACGGATCGAAACCCAGCGAGTCGGGTACCACCTGGTGGCCACCGCGGGCAATCTGCGGCAGCGAATACAGCCCACCGCCGTGCGATAGCGGTGCGGCATGGATCATCGTGTCGTCGCTGCTGAGTTGGTCGACATCGGCGTAATAGCGAAGCGTCATCGCCAACAGGTTGCGGTGCGTCAGCGTCGCGCCCTTGGGCCGGCCGGTCGTGCCGCTGGTGTAGAAAAGCCAGGCCGGCTGGGCCTCATCGACCGGCTGCAGCGGCAGTGGATCGTCGCTGAACAAGGCCCGGTATTCGTCATCGTCGATCGAGATGATCCGTGCCAGCGCGCTGGGCTGCGAGCCCATCGAGAGCTGGTCGATGCCGCTGTCGGGCGACACGAAACAGAGCTTGACGCCGCAGTGTTCCAGGATGAACGCAATCTCTCGGGGGTGCAGTTTGGCGTTGACCGGGACGATGCACAGGCCGGCATGCCAGCCGGCCCACATCAGCTCGAAATAGGCCGGGCAGTTCTTCATCACCAAGGCGATCCGGTCGCCGGCTTGCACCGACGGATGGCGCCGCAGACCACCGGCGAGCCGGGCCACCCGCTCGTGCAACTGGGCGTAGTTCCAGATCGGTCGCTCGCCCAGTGAGACCGCTCGGGCTTGGCCGAACGACCGCGCAGTGGCGGCCAACAGCGCCGCAGTGTTCATGCCGAGCCGCTCCTGGCCAGGATCGTGATGCAGGCCGCGGCTTCCTCGTAGCCGATAAAGCCGCCACCGTTTTCGGCGATCGCAAAGCGCGCGCCATCGACCTGGCGTTGGCCGGCTTCGCCTCGTAGTTGGGTGGTGAGTTCGTAGATCTGCCCCAGGCCGGTGGCACCGATAGGATGGCCTTTGCGCTCCAGCCCGCCGGAAGTGTTGATCGGAATGCGCCCGCCGAGACGGGTTTCGCCGCGCTCGGCGATCACGCCGCCGTCGCCAAATGCGCAGAAGCCCAGGTTCTCTGCCTGGACGATCTCAGCGAAGGCTGTTGCGTCGTGGACCTCGGCCAGGGACATGTCGGCCGGGCCCAGGCCGGCGATGCTGTAGGCCTTGTTGGCGGCCAGGTGGCCGATGTGGCGCTCGACCTCGGAGGCTTTGCGCTCCTGGCCGCTGGCCAGCACGCTGGCGCAGACTTTGACAGCGCGCGAACGGTCGAAGTGCACCAGCATTTCCTCGGTGACGAGGATGGCCGCTGCCGCACCGTCGCTGATCGGCGAGCACATCGGCAAGGTCAGCGGCCAGGAGATCATCCGCGCGGCCAGCACCTCGTCGATGCTCATGTCGTTCCTGAATTGCGACAGCGGATTCATCGTCGAATGGAAATGATTCTTCGACGCGACCGCCGCCAACTGGCGCTCTGTCGAGCCGAAGGTCTTCATGTGGAACTTGGCCAGCGCCGCGTAGACATCCATGAACAGGCTGCGCTGGCCGCTCTCGGTGGGCCGCCCGGGCGGCGGCGAGACGCCTTGGCCGAGATCGATCAAGGCCTGTGTGCTGTTCTGCACATCGTGGACATCCCAGGCGCCATTGAAGATCGCGAAGCTCTTGGCCTTGTCGTTGTCGTACATCTTCTCGGCGCCGACTGCCAGTGCGATGTCCGACATGCCCGCCTTCAGCCGGGTGTAGGCCAGATTGAAAGCCGTGCTGGCGCTGGCGCAGGCGTTCTCGACATTGACGATCGGGACGCCGGTGATGCCGCAGCCGCGCAGCGCGATCTCGCCGCCGACCATGAACTGGCCCTCCATCGCTGACTGCGAGGCGTTGGCGAAGAAAGCCGCGTCGATTCGGTCGCGCCCGATACCGGCATCGGCCAGTGCGCCCAGCACCGCCTCGCGGGTCAGGTCTTTGACCGATTTGTCGAGAAACTTGCCGAAAGGCGTCATGCTCACGCCCACCACATAGATATCGCTCATTGCAGCTTTCCTTCTAGCCAGCGTTAACCAAGATAGCCCTCGATCAGGGCCTTGTCCTTGAGCAGTTCGGCGGCAGGAGCCGACAGCACGATACGGCCGTTCTGAACCACATGACCGACATCGGCGTGTTTGAGTGCCAGAAAAGCCGCTTGCTCGACCAGCAACACCGTCATGCCACCCGCGGCCAGGTCGCTCAGCGTGGCCAGGATGCGGCTGACCACCTGCGGTGCCAGCCCGAGCGAGGGCTCGTCAAGCATCAGCAGCGCGGGCTTCATCATCAGTGCGCGCGAGATCGCGAGCATCTGTTGCTCGCCGCCCGACAGCGATCCGGCGTTCAGTCCGCGCCGCTGCTGCAGCACCGGAAAGCGCTCGAACTCGGCCTGCAGTCGGGCCCGTCGGTCGGCATCGGACAGGCCGGGCAGGCTGTTGGCGCCGATCAGCAGGTTTTGTTCGACGCTGAGCGCGGCGATGATCTGGCGACCCTGCGGCACATGCACCAGACCTTGGCGCGCAACCAAATGCGGTGGGATGCCGGCCAGCGAACGGCCATCGAATCGGATCTCGCCGGCCGAAGGGCTGAGCAGTTGCGAGATCGCCCGCAGCAAGGTCGTTTTGCCGGCGCCGTTGGCGCCGACGATCGCCGACAGCGTGCCGCGTTCGAGCCTCAGGTCGATGTCGTGCAGGATCGTGTTACCGCCGATCGCCACACTCAAGCTGCGGATCTCGAGCTGGCTCATGCCTCGTCCTTGCCAAGGTAGGCAGCAATCACCTCGGGGTTACCGCGGATTTCCTCTGGTCGGCCTTCGCCAATTTTGCGGCCGTAGTCGAGCACGGTGACGGTGTCGCTGACGCTCATCACGAAAGGCATGTTGTGCTCGACCAGCAGCACGGTGACGCCGGCCTGGCGCAGCTTGGCGATGACCGTGATGATCTCCTTGACCTCGCCCTCATTGAGGCCAGCAATCGGCTCGTCGAGCAGCATCAATCGCGGCGACTGCGCCAGCGCGCGCGCCAGTTCGCACAGCTTGCGGTGGCCGTAGGACAAGTCACCAGGCATCGAGTCGGCGAACTGCTCGATGCCCAGGAATCGTAGCAGCGCCAGCGCCCGGGTCCGCTGCGCCGCTTCAGCGGCACCGCCGGCCAGCCAATCGAAGAACCCGCGCAGTGGGCCGGTCGGCTGCGGCAGGCCGAGCATCACGTTCTCGACCACGGTCTGGGTCCCGATGAGCTGCAGGTTCTGGAAGGTGCGGGTGATGCCCAGTCGCGCCCTGCGGTTGGCTGGCAGCTCGGCGATGTCGGTGCCCGCAAATCGCAGGCTGCCGCTGTCGGCGGCGTACAAGCCGCTGACCACATTGATCAGCGTGCTCTTGCCTGCGCCATTGGGTCCGATCAGCGCATGGACCGTGCCGGCGCGAACCGTGAAGCTGACATCGTTGACTGCAACCACGCCGGCATAAGACTTGGTGACGCCCTCAAGCACCAGCAGCGCCTGGCCTGGCGCCACATTGCCTGGCGGCAGGTCTAGCGACGGCCCGGCACCGGCAGCTGCCGGCGCGGGGCTGGGCCTTTGCCAAAGCCGCGCCGCTGCGCTCAGCGCGCCGGCAGCGCCGGCTGGAAAGAACAGCATCACCGACAGCAGGATGCTGCCGAAGATGTAGAAAGCCACCTCGTAGAGCCCGGCCGTCAGCTGGTTGAGCAGCACGACGATGATCGATCCCAGCAGCGCGCCGCTGCTTCTGCCGAGCCCACCGATCACCACCGCGATCAGCAGCGAGACGCTGCGGTCGAAGCCGAAGGCGTCGCTGCCGACATAGCCCGATTGGTGGGCGAAAAAGCAACCCGCCAACCCGGCGGTGAAGGCACTGAAGACGAAGGTGCCGGCACGCCAGACCGGCGCATTGATGCCCACCGTCAGCGCGAAGCTCTCGCTCTCCTTGATCGCATGCAGGGTGCGCCCCACGCCGGACTGCGCGATGTAGTCGCTGACCATCTGCACCAGCAGCAGCGTGCCGGCCACGGTCCAAAAGAAGAATTGCGCACCCTGGCGGACATTGCCGAAATTGAGTTGCGGCACGCCCACCAGCCCCATCGCACCGCCCGTGACCTCGACCGCGCGCTGCGCGACGATCGCGACGATGTAGCCGAAGGCCAGCGTCACCATGGCCAGGTAATGGGTGCGGGTGCGCAACGCCACCAGGCCCAGCGCGAGCCCGGCCAGTGAAGCCACCGCCAGCCCGGCTGCAAAGCTCAGGGGCAGCGGCCAGCCCATGCGTGTTGCCAGCACTGCCGAGCCGTAGGCGCCGAGCGCGAAGAAGCCGGTCTGGCCCAGCGACAACTGACCCGAGAAACCCAGCAGGATGTTCAGGCCGATCGCACCGATCGCCAGGATCGCGATGTCCTGGCCCAGGTGCAGGAAGAAATCGTTCGGGATGATGAACGGAAAAACCGCGATCAGCACCGCGGCGAACAGGTAGAGGCGAAAACGCTTGATCACGGCTAGCGCACGTCTGCCTGGTGCTCGCCGAACAGGCCCGAGGGCCTGATGATCAGCAGCAAGACCGCGGCGAGGAAGGGATACAGGTCGCCGAAACCGGAGTCGAAGTAGTTCGAGAAGCTCTCGAGCAGGCCGAAACCGATGCCGGCGATCAGGATGCCCAGCGGATTGGCAAAACCACCGATGCTGATCACCGCGAAGCCCTTGATGATGAAGACGATGCCCATGTGCACCTGCACAGTGGTGACTGGCCCGGCCAGGATGCCGCTGGCCGCGGCCAGCATCGACATGATCATGTAGGACAGCACGACGGTGCGCCTGACATCGATGCCCAGCAGCGCTGCGGTGTCTTTGTCGAAGGCCACTGCGGCGACTTCCTTGCCCCATCGGGCGCGAAACAGCAGCCAGTAGAAAGCGGCGACGATCAGCAGCGCGAGCACCGCGACCGCCAGTTCTTCGAGGTAGAAGCCGGCCTCGCCGATCCTTACGATCTGCTGCTTCTGGGTCGAGAACAGGGGTGGCGAATACATGCTCGACTTGCCCCAGACCAGTTCAGCGGTGTTTTGGATCAGCATGCCGAAACCCATGGTCGTCAGGATCCAGGCCAGGCTGCCGGCGCTGCCGATGCGCTGCCGGGCCAGCGGCGCCACCGCAACGCGTTCGATCACCGCGCCCAGCAGCCCCATCGCCACGATCACCGCCAGCACGGACAACCAGACCGGCCAGCCCGCGACCAGTGCGGCCATGGCCAAGAAAGAGGCGAGCATCAGAAAGTCGCCCTGCCCGAAGTTCAGCGCCCGGGTGGTCAGGTAGGTGATCAGCAGCCCCTGGGCCATCAGCGTGTAGATGCTGCCCTTCGAGATGCCCGAGATCAGCACCTGCAGGAAATCGCCCAGGCTCATCGGGCGACCGCCTGCGGCTCAGCCTGGGTCTGGTGCGCCTGAGCGCGCCTGAAGAGCGGGTTTGCGCTCACTTGAGCCGGACCACCTTGCCGTCGCGCCAGACGCCGAGGAACACGTCGTCAGCATCCAGGCACTCATGGTCCTTGGCGCTGTAGGGCTTGGCCGGTGCGCCCGACACCGCCTTGAAGTTGGATATCTGCTCCAGCGCATCGCGGATCTTGTCGGGGTTCGAGCCCGCGGCATCGACGGCCTGCAGCAGCAAGCGCATGCCGTCGTAGCCCAGCACGGCGACGACCGGCCAGCGGTACTTGGTGCTGAACTCGCGCTTCATCTTGGCGTCGAATTCAATCGCCTTGGGGTCGGACAGGTCGAGCGCCTGGCCCATGACCGTGCCCTCGATCGCCTCCTTGCCGACGATGTTGAGCACCATCTGCGAGGACAGCCCCCAGTTGCCGGCGATCACCGGCTTGTAGCCTGCTTTGGGCATGCCGCGGTAGACCAGCTCGAGGCTGTCGTGGAACAGCAGCACCAGTTCTGCGCCCGCATTCTTCAGCTTGAGCAACTGTGGCGTCAGGTCGGTGACGGTGGGCGCGCCGCTCTCGACGGCCACCAACTGCACATTGCGCGTCTGCATGCCTTTCTGGATCTCGCCGGCGGCGAACATGCCATAGCCGTTGGTGCTGTGCAGCAGGCCGATTTTCTTGAAGTTCTTCACACCCCAGTCGAGCATCGCGTCGACCTGGTACTTCTCGACCATCGAGCAGCGGAAGATGTAGCTGGGCGACTCGTTGATGAACTTCAACGTGATGTCTGAGGCGATCGCTGGGCCGGCCATCAGTGGCAGTTTCGCCTGCTGGATCATCGGCGCGAATGCCGCGACATTGCCGCTGTTGACGGTGCCCACGATCGCCGAAACCTTGTCGTTGCTGATCAGGCGTTGTACCAACGAGACCGCGCGCTGTGGGTTGGCTTCGTCGTTGTAGACGATCATCTCGATCGCGTGCTTGGGTGCTGCAGCACGGTATTCCTTCAGTGCCAGCTCCATGCCTTGCAGGTAGGACTCTCCGAAGTCGGTGATCGCTGGCGGACCGCTCAAGCCCTGGACCACGCCGATCTTCACGGTTTCGGCCAGCGTACCTGCGGACATCAGCGCTGCCGTCAGACCGGTCAGGCAGGCGGTGAAGGCGCGGCGGCGCCAGGCGGGGGAAAGTCGAGTCGCAGAGGTCATGCTGGTCTCCGGGTGGATGTTGGGTGACGCGCTAGCGTCCCTTGAAGACCGCGTCTCGGCGTTCGCGAAACGCGGTGGTTCCTTCTGCCAGGTCTTCGGTGAGCCCGACATCGTGAAAACTGTTGGACTCGGCGCGCAGCGCTTCGTCGAAGGACATGCCGAAAGAGCGCCTGATCACTTCCTTGGCAAAGCGCTGGGGCAGTGGCGCACGAGACGCCAGTTTTTGCGCATAGGCCAGCGCCTGGGCGAGCAGTTCGTCGGCGGGGCAGATCCGGTTGACCAGACCGATCCGCAGCGCATGGTCGGCCGCGACCCGTTCGCCCGACAGGATGATCTCCATCGCATGGCCCATGCCGACAATCTGCGGCAGGCGGATCAAGCCGCCGTCGCAGGCATGAAACCCCCACTTCACATCTTGCAAAGCGAATTCGGCTTGCGGCGAGCACAGACGGATATCGCAGGCCAGAGCCAGTTCGAAGCCGCCGGAGATCGCGAAACCGTTGACCGCGGCGACGATCGGTTTGTCCATGTGCAGGTTGCGGGTGATGCCCGCGAAGCCCGCACCGTTGGTGAATCGACCGCGAAACTCTGGCGCCGGGCTGCGGGCGAAGGCCATCGTGTAGGTCTTCAGGTCGGCGCCGGCGCAGAAAGCTTGGTGGCCCGCGCCGGTGATCACGGCGACCCGCGCATCGTCGTCAGCATCGAATTCGCGCCAGCGCGCCACCAGTTCGTCGTTGGCGGCGAAATCTAGCGAATTCATCTTCTGTGGCCGATCAATGGTGATCAGCCGCACTGCGCCGTGATGCTCGTATCGGATATCGGCCATGCCTGTCCTGGTATCGCTGGTTTGTCCGAAGCCGAGCGCTGTCAAGCTGTGGCGATCCCCGACGCCAGCCCGGCTTCAACACATCAGCACGATGATGCCAGGGCGCGCCGCCCTGGCTGGCGTGAAAACCCTAGATTTGGCGATGACTGTTGCCGCAGTCGTTGCTGAAATCGGGTTGACCCTGGTCTTCAATCCGGCCAACAGGGCAGCGCCGGATGGGCGGTCCGACGCGGCGGCGCGGTGCCGTCGACCCGGTCCAAGTGGACGGACAGATGGGACGATTCACGGCACACTGTGGCGCGCGGGTCTGCCCAAAAACCTCGACCCGCTCGCTTTCCCACGGACCCCTTTCAACGCCGCAGCGGCAACCACACCATGAACGATTCAAACCCCGAGCGCCTGCCCCTGGAGGGTGTTCGCGTGATCGAATTCACCCACATGGTGATGGGGCCGACCTGCGGCTTGATCCTGGCCGACCTGGGAGCCGAGGTCATCAAGATCGAGCCGCCGGGTGGCGACAAGACGCGCGACCTGCCGGGGTTGGGCATCGGATTTTTCCGCACCTTCAACCGCAACAAGAAGAGCGTCGTGCTCGACCTCCACACGCCCGAGGGCCAGGCCAGCGCGCTGGCGCTGATTGGTGCGTGCGACGTGATGCTGGAGAACTTCAGGCCCGGCATGATGAAGGCACTGGGGTTGGACCACGAGACCTTGGCCAGGCTCTACCCGCGGCTGATTTACGTTTCGCACAAGGGTTTTCTGCCTGGCCCTTACGAGCATCGGTTGGCGCTCGACGAGGTGGTGCAGATGATGGGCGGGCTGGCTTACATGACCGGCCCTGAAGGCCGGCCGCTGCGAGCGGGCAGTTCGGTCAACGACATCATGGGTGGGATGTTCGGTGCGATTGGCGTGCTTGCTGCGCTGCGCGAGCGCGACCAGGCTGCCGGCGCGAGTTCGCAAGGCACCGGCCGGGGCCAGGAGATTCAGAGTGCATTGTTCGAGAACTGCGTGTTCCTGTCGGCCCAGCACCTGCAGCACTTTCAGATGACCGGCAAGCCGCCGCCGCCGATGCCGTCTCGGCTGTCGTCCTGGAGCGTGTACGACGTGTTCACGCTGGCCCAGGGCGAGCAACTGTTCATCGCGGCCACCAGCGACAAGCAGTTCCAGATTCTTTGCCAGTTGCTGGACCGGCCCGACCTGGCACAAGACCCGGCCATGGCCACCAATGCCCAGCGCGTGGCGTTGCGGCCTGAGTTGCTTCGACGACTGGGCGACACGCTGATCCACCACGACAAGCGCGTGTTGTCGGCGCAGCTTGAGGCGGCGGGTCTGCCCTATGCGGCCATCACCCGCCCGGACGAACTCGCCACTGACCCGCACCTGCTGGCCAGCGGCGGCTTGGTGCCGATGGACACGGGCGATGGCGGCAGCGCCCAGGTGGTGTTGCTGCCGCTGCTGATGGGCGGCAGACGACCCGGCGTGCGCTCGTCGCTGGCCCGTATCGGCGAGCACACCGAAGAGGTGCTGGGGCGGCTGCCGCGGCCGTGATGCGACTGGGCTGGCATAGGCCAAACCAGGATTGTCTTGCCGTGGTCTGGCGTGGTCTGATCGACCATCGTCGGTCGTCTCGACCAGACCCCTCTGGAGTTCTGCATGCTGTTCAAGTCCGTCCGCCACCTCGGCCTGCTGCTGATGATGGCTTTGCCTGCTGGCGTTGCGCTGGCGCAGGCCTGGCCCAACCGGCCCGTCAAGATCATCGTGCCCTACCCGCCGGGCGGCCAGACCGACATCGTTTCGCGCTGGCTTGGTGAGAAGTTACAGGTGGCGCTGGGCCAGCCCTTCATCGTCGACAACAAAGCCGGTGCCCAAGGGGTGGTGGGCATCAGTGCACTGAAACAGTCGCTGCCGGATGGCTACACCATCGCCTATGTCAACTCGTCGAACATGATCATCAACAAGTTCGCGATGTCCAAGTTGCCTTACGACGCGCCCGATGATTTCGAGATGGTCAACCAGATCGGCATGGCCGCGCTGGGCATGGTCGTGGCGCCAGCACTGGGCACCAAGACGGTCGAAGAGTTCTTGCGTTACGCGCGGGCCAACCCCGGTAAGACCTCGTTTGCGTCGTTCGGCATCGGCAGCAGCTCTCACTTGTATGGCGAGATGTTCAAGAGCGCTGCCAAGCTTGACATGGTGCATGTGCCGTACAAGGGCGCGGCGCCGGCGGTACAGGATGTGATCGCCGGCAACGCGACGATGGGCATCCATGATTTCGCGACGATCGGCCCGCAGGTCCAGGGCGGGCGAGCGCAATTGTTGGCCGTGACCGGACCCAAGCGCTGGCCGCACTTTCCGGCTGCGCCGACGTTTGTCGAGCTCGGGTTTCCACTCGACTTGGTTGGCTGGAACGGTTTCGTCGCCCCCAAGGGCACGCCGCGCGCGGTGGTTGACCGGCTCAGCAGTGAGATCAGCAAGATCATCCAGACCCCCGAAGGCCGTGCCAAGATGCTGGAATTGGGCCTGCTGGCGACTGGCACCACGTCGGCCGAATTCACCGACATCGTCAAGCGTGACACCGTGCGCTGGGCCGAGGTCTGGAAGGCCGCGGGCATCGCGCCGCAGTGAGGCTGGGTTCGGTCGCATCCCTCCGGCGGTGACCCCTGCGTCACTGCCCTGGCCAGTCACCTTGGCGCCATCCCCGGCTTGTGAACGGGCGCTACGATGATCCGAGAGAGTCCGCGTTGCCGCTGCGTCGCGTCGGCGCGCGGGGTTTCGATCCGCACCCGAAAACAGACCCAAGTGGAGACACTCTTATGAAGCAAGTCTTGAAATTTGCCGTCGGCATGCTCGTTGCCGCTGCCACCCTGCAGGCGGCATACGCGCAGAAGAAATACGGCCCCGGCGTCACCGACACCGAGATCAAGATCGGGCAGACCATGCCTTACAGCGGTCCGGCGTCGGCCTACGGGTCGCAAGGCCGGGCCACGCTGGCTTACTTCAAGATGCTCAATGCCAAGGGCGGCATCAACGGTCGCAAGATCAACCTGCTGTCGCTCGACGACGCCTACAGCCCGCCCAAGACGATCGAGCAGACCCGTCGGATGGTCGAGCAAGACGAAGTGCTGGCGATCATGAATCCGCTCGGCACGCCGACCAACAGCGCCACCCACAAGTACCTGAACCAGAAGAAGGTGCCGCAGCTGCTGATCTCTTCGGGCGCGTCAAAGTGGAACGACCCCAAGAACCACCCTTGGTCCACGCCTTTCTTCCCGCCCTACATCGAGGAAGGCATGATCTACGCCAAGCACTTGGTGCAGAACTTCCCGAACGCGAAGATCGCGATCATTTCGCAGAACGACGATGCCGGCCGCGACTACGTCAAGGGCTTCAAAATGGGTCTGGGCGCGAAAGTCAGCCAGATCACCAAGGAAGTGACTTACGAGGTCACCGACCCGACCATCGACTCGCAGGTCATCGACCTGAAGAACACTGGCGCAGACACGCTGTTCACGATGGCCACGCCCAAGTTCGGCGCGATGGTGATCCGCAAGGTCGCTGACCTGGGCTGGAAGCCCAATTTCTACATTGTCTCGGTTTCAAGTTCGCAAGCCTCGGTGCTGGAACCGGCCGGTCTGCAGAACGGTGTCGGTCTGATCACCGCGATGGCGCTCAAGCTTGTCGGCGACCCGAGCTGGGACAACGACCCCGGCATGAAGGAGTTCCTTGCCTTCATGAAGCAATGGCACCCCGAAGGCAACCTGGCCGATTCGTCGGTCGTGCTGGGCTATGTGTCGGCCCAGATGATCGAGCTGATCCTGAAAAATTGCGGCGACGACCTGACGCGCGAAAACGTGTTGAAGCAAGCCACCAACATCAAGAACCAGCCGTTCAGCCTGCTGCTGCCCGGCGTGACGGTGACCGTGACGCCTGACGACTATTCGACCTTCTCGACTTTCCGCACCGCGCGCTTCGACGGCAAGCGTTGGGTGATTTTCGGCGAGCCGATCCGCGCCAGCGCGAAATAGCCGGCGCTCGCTTGGGCGGTCGAGGCGGGACCTAAAATTGCCCGCTCAAGCGCCATGTGCCCCAGAAGCCTGCGCAGACCTTCACCCGCCGGGATCAGACCTTGAGGTCTTGATCCGGGCAACTTCAGGGAAATGCAGACATGGGCGCACAGTGGAAAGCCAAGCACAAAGACCTTGCCGCGAATGCCAAAGGCAGGTTGTTTGGCAAGCTGGCCAAGGACATCATGATCGCGGCGCGACACGGCGCCGACCCGGCGGCGAACTCGCGCTTGCGGCTGGTGGTCGAGCAGGCGCGCAAGGTGTCGATGCCCAAGGAAACGCTGGACCGCGCGATCAAGAAGGGCGCCGGGCTCAGCGGTGAAGCGGTGCACTTCGAGCACGCGCTGTACGAAGGCTTTGCGCCGCACCATGTGCCGGTGATGGTGGAGTGCTTGACCGACAACGTCAACCGCGCGGCTTCCGAGATGCGGGTGTTGTTCCGCAAAGGCCAGCTCGGCAGTTCGGGTGCGGTGGCCTGGGATTTCGAACACCTGGGCATGATCGAAGCCGAACCCGCCGCCAAAGGTGCCGACCCCGAGCTTGCCGCCATCGAAGCGGGTGCGCAGGATTTCGAGCCGGCGGATGCGGAGGGCATGACGCTGTTCCTGACCGATCCCGCCGACCTCGACCTGGTCAGCCGCGCGCTGCCAGCCCAAGGCTTCACGGTGCTGTCGGCGAGACTGGGCTACAAGCCCAAAAATCCAGTCAAATCCGACACCTTGAGTGCCGAACAACTCGAAGAGGTCGAGTCTTTTCTGGCGGCGCTCGACGCCAACGAAGACGTCCAGCATGTCTTTGCAGGCCTGCAGGGCTGAGCGTCGCCCGAATGGCTTTGCCCGCTGTGCCCGACGTGACGCCAGCCCCGGCCTGTCCCGACAGGCTTCAAACTTCTAACCCACTCGACCCATGAACAAGCACCACCACCCGCTGGCAGCATCGATTCGATGGCTGCTGCTCTGCGCCGCGGCCGCGGCCAGTGGGATCAGCCATGCCCAATCCCCCACGCCGCAGGCGGTGCAGACCTTGGTCGCTGCGCAGGTGCAGCCGGTGCTCGCCACGCTCAAGTCCTTGGTCGACATTGAGTCTGGCAGCCGAGATCTGGAAGGGCTGGCGCAGATCGCCGAGCTGATCGCTGGCAGACTGCGTGCGGCGGGCATGAACACCCAGTTGCTGCCGACCCAGGCGCCGGACTTTCACCCGCAGCTCAAGGGTGCCAAGTTGGGCGCGATGGTCTACGCGACGAAAACCGGGACCGGCAAGCGCAAGGTGCTGTTGATCGCCCACATGGACACCGTGTACCCGCGCGGCATGGGCGCGAAGCAACCCTTCCGCATCGATGGCGACAAGGCTTACGGCCTGGGCATTTCGGACGACAAGGGCGGCGTCGCGCTGGTGCTGCACACGGTCAAGCTGCTCGACGAGATGGGTTTCAAGGATTACGCCGAGCTCGCGGTGCTGATCAACGCCGACGAGGAGATCGGCTCGGCCGGCTCAGCCGCATTCATCACCCAGCAAGGAGGCGCTTACGACGCGGTGCTGTCGTTCGAAGGCGGGGGCTTTGAGCAGGATTTCGTTCGGCTGGCCACCAGCAGCATTGCCATCGTCGAGATGAACATCACTGGCAAGGCCTCGCACGCCGGCGCCAACCCCGAGGCCGGTCGCAACGCGCTCTACGAGATGTCGCACCAGATCCTCAAAAGCCGCCAATTTGGCGACCCGGCCAAGGGCCTGCACATCAACTGGACCGTGGCAAGCTCAGGCCAGACGCGCAACGTGATCCCGGCATCGGCCAACGCGGTGGCCGATGTGCGGTCGCTGACCAACGAGGACCTGGACTTGATGGAAAAGTCCTTGCGGGCGTCGATCCAAGACAAGCTGATTCCCGACACCAAGATCGAGCTGAGCTTCTACCGCAGTCGGCCCGCTTTCCAGGCCAATGACGTGTCGCGCGTGCTGGCGCGACATGCGCAGACGATCTTCACAGAGATCGGCCAGAGCATCGGGGTGCGCGACCGCGCTTCAGGCGGCGGCACCGACGCGGCTTTCGCCGGCCTCAAGCCCCGTGGTGGCGTGCTCGAGAGTTTCGGCCTGCGCGGTTACGGCGCGCATTCCAACGACAACGAGTACATCTTCATCCCGTCCATTTCCTCACGGCTCTACCTCGCCACGCGCATGGTGATGGACGTCGGCAGCGGTGTGCTGGTTTGGTAACGCGTCAAGATGCGCACCGTTCGGACTTGATGACAAGCGACCGATGTAACCGCCGCCAGGTCATTGGCCTGGCAAGCGCCACTGCTGCGGCCAGCCTGTTTCCGGTTCGGGCTGAAGCCCTGTGGCCGAACAAGGCGATCCGCTTTGTGGTGCCGTTTGCGCCCGGCGGTAGCTCGGAGATTGTGGCGCGCGCCACCGCGGCCGAGCTGGCCAAGCTGCTGGGCCAAAGCGTGTTCGTCGACAACAAGCCCGGGGGTGCCGGCAACGTCGCGATGGGCGAGGTCGCGCGCGCTGACGACCAACACACGTTGATCCTGGGTCATATCGGTACCTTGGCGGTCAATCCGTTTATCTTCGACAAGCTGCCCTATGACCTGGCCAAGGATTTCAGGCCGATCTCGCTGCTGTCCAAGGTGCCCAGCCTGTACGTGGTGCGGCCCGACCTGCCAGCCAGGAACCTGTCGGAATTCCTCGCGCTGGCGCGGGCCAGACCTGGCCACCTGAACTACGGTTCGGCAGGCAACGGCAGCGCCGGCCACTTGGCCGTCGAGTACCTGAAGATGGCCAGCAGCACCTTCATGCTGCATGTGCCTTACCGCGGGACGGGTCCTCAGTTGACCGACTTGATGGGCGGTCGTCTCGATGCGGCGGCAGTCGGCGCGCCCGCGGTGATGCAGTTCATCAAGGCCGGCAAGCTGCGCTGCATTGCCACCGGCAGCGCCCAGCGCCTGCCTCAACTGCCCGAGGTGCCGACCGTTGCCGAGCAGGGCTTCCCCGGTTTCGAGATGACCCAGTGGTACGGCATGCTGGCACCGGCCTCGCTGCCCCAGGCCCATGCCGACAAGCTTGCCGCAGCGGCGGCCAAGGCGGTGCGCGAGCCCGCTGCCGTGAAGTTGCTGGAGAGCGAAGCCGCGCTGGTGATCGGGGGCACGAGCGCAGAGTTTGCCCGCTTCATCGAAGCCGAGCAGCAGCGCTGGAAACCGGTGATCGCGCGCGCGAAGATCAAGCCCGATTGACGCGGCCGCTCAGCGCAGCGACCGAATCGGACCGGTTCAGCCCAGCGGCTCAGCGGCTCAGCGGCTCAGCGCCGGCGTCGATGGATCGCCCGACACCTTGACGCTGGGCAGGTCGCCCTCGTCGATGTCGACGTCGAAAGTTTCGAGAAAGCGCGAGACCAGCATGTAGAAGCCGATGACCACCGTCAGCTCTTGCAGCGCCTTGTCGCCGAGCGCATCGCGCGCGGGCAGAAACGTTGCGTCGCTGGCCCGAACGTTCAGGACCACGTCATCGGTAAACCGCATCACGAGTTTTTGGCGTTCGTCGAACACGGTCGCGTCCGGGCCTTCGTGGATCGCCTGGATCAGCGCCTCGGACATGCCCAGGCGCCTGGAGATCGCCTCATGCTGGAACACCTCGTAGCTGGCCTTTGACAGCACACCCACTCGGACGATGGCAATCTCGCGCAGCACCGGGTCGAGGCTGGTGAGGTTGAGCAAGTAGCCGCCGAAGCGGCTGAACCCGGCCAGCAGGTCACCCGAATGCCCCATCATCCGAAAGATGTTGAGGTCGGGCAGCTTGGCATAGGCCTTGGCGGCGCGGTCGGTGGCGAGGGCAGGGTCGAAGTAGGGGATGCGGGCCATGGGGGGGTTCTCGTGGAAGTGTTCGAGCGAGGCTACCAGCTTGGCCGGACCTTAGGCAATCGGGGTTGACGCGCTGGTGTAGGCTGCGCGACATCGCGTTCAACCACCCGCCACCAGGACCCCCAAGATGAACCAAGCCGAATTCACCCAACTGCTAGACCGCTTCACCCGCGCCGCCGAAGCCGGCAACGGCGCCGCATTTGCGGACTGTTTCACCGAAGACGCGGTCTACCACGACTACATCTACGGCCCGCACCGTGGGCGTCAGGACATCGCGCACATGATGCAGAACGTGTTCCACCGAGACGCTGGGCCCGATTACCGCTGGGAGATGTTCGACCCGGTCTGTCTGGGCGACACCGGCTATGCCTGGTCGCTGTCGAGTTTCACCTCGACCGTGGCAGGCTATGCCGGCCGCCCGGTGCTGATCGACGGCATGAGCCGCTTCGTGTTTCGCGACGGCCTGATCGAGTGCTACCACGAGTCGGTCAACGGCTGCGTGGCGATGTCTCAGTTGGGCGTCGAGCCCGAGCGCATCGCCAAAGTTGCCAAGCGCTGGGCTGGCTGGCTGCACGAACGGCCCGAGGCGCTTGAGTACATGGCGCGCGCCAAGGGCACGCGGCGACCGGGCTGAGAACGCCCGCTCGCGCTGGGGCGCCAGCATCGAGCCCCTCAGGACTCAGCGTTTCGGCGCTGCGCTCCAGGGCGTGACCTTGATGGCCAGCGCCGTGGACAGTCCATAGACTGCCATCGCAAGCGCGACCAGCAGGAAGTAGTCGCTGGCGGGCGCGTTGTGGCTCACCAGCCAGCTGCCGATGACGGCGACCACTACCAAGCGCAAAGTCGACGCCAGCACCGGGCCAAACACCTTGCCCGAGCCCTGTGAGGCAAAGTACAGCGTCAACCCCAGCCCGAACATCGGAAATGCCGGACCGGCCAGTCGCAGGTAGTCCCGCGCCGGCCCCAGCACCCCTTCGTCAGACGTGAAAAGCCCGGCCCACAGGTCTGGCGCCAGCGCCACCACTGCCCCCACGATGCCGAGGTTGAAGGCCGACACCAAGCCAGCCGTCCAGGCCACTTTTCGCGCGCGGGCGACTTGCCCTGCGCCGATCGCCATGCCCACCATCGGCACCGCCGCCACGCCGATGCCGAACGCGATCGGGATCAGCAGGAACTCCAGGCGTTGGCCGATGCCGTAGCCCGCCAGTGGCAAGACCCCGAGGCGGGCGACCAGCCCGGTGAAGATCAGCACCGCAAGCACGGATTGCACCGGCGACAGACACGCCAAGGCCCCGACCTTCAGGATGTCGGCGAACATCGGCCACTGCAGGTGCATCTGGCGCAGCCGCAGGGTCAGACGGCCTTGTCCGGTCGCGAGATACCAGTACAGGAACGCGACCATCGCGGCCATCGCCAGAACATGGCCGATCGCCACACCCACCATGCCGAAGCGCGGGATCGGGCCGAGGCCCAGGCCGAGCGCGCCGCCGAGGACGATTTGCAGGGCCGAACTCGCCAGGATGGCGGCCGAGGGCACGCGCATGTTGCCGGTGCCACGCACGATCGCTGCCAGGCAGTTGCTCAGCCAGACCAGGATCGCGCCGCAGAACAGCACGTTGGCATAACTGATCGCCCGCCCGAGCACCGCGTCGCGCGCACCGAGCAACTGGTAGAGCCAGGGGCCCGCGAGAAGCATCAGGACGGTGTAGATCGCGCCGGCGCCGGCGCCGATCACGGCGGCGTGCTGGGCCAGCGTGGTGGCCCGTGCGACGTCGGCGGCGCCGAGTGCGCGGCTGATCGCTGACGACACGCCGCCACCCATTGCGCCGGCCGACATCATGCCGGTGAGCATCGCGAACGGAAACACCAGCGCCATCGCGGCCAGCGGTTCGGTGCCGAGCAGCCCGATGTAATAGGTTTCAGCAATGCCCACCAGCACCGCCATCGTCATGGACAGCACATTCGGGACCGCCAGACGCAGCAGCGTGGGCAGAATGGGTCCGCTGAGCAGCGGATTGGCTGGCGTCGAGGGCGGGGGCGGCATAGCGACTGCGACCCTGCCGAGATCCGCAGCGCCCGAGTGCGCGGGCGGCATCAAGGGTGATTTCTGTTGCATATGCAATGATTTTAGCATGGAGACCGCCGGCGCCATCACGGCGGCCCCACCAATTGCGGCCCCACCAATTGCGGCGTCACCAGCCGCGGCGTCACCAATTGCAGCGAGGCCCATCGTGAATCGCAGGCGCGGCTCGACACGCGCTGAATCTGACGCCTGTGCGCCGCCTGTGCGCCTTCTCTCTGGAGTGATCCCCCGAAGAGATCGGCGACCAGGCTTGCGACCTGGTCAGCCCTGAGCCGGGGGGTCGAGCAGCAACTGCGCCATCAGTTCACGAACCATCGCGAGTCCAGGGGCCTCGGTGCGGCGAGCCAAGGTCACCAAGCCGAAGCGGGCTGTCGCGGCGACAGCGGGTTGCACGTTCAGCTCGACCAGGTCAGGCGCAGCCGCCCGGATCGCCAGCAGCACCGCCTCGCTTCGCTTCGCGACCTCGACCAGGCTGGCGATTTCCTGGCATCGCAGCGTGACACACAGGCTCGGATCGGCGCTCGGCCCATATTGCTCGACCAGCCTCCGCGCGACCTCGTCTGACAGCGGCGTCGAGGCCATCGGGTAACGCAGCAGGTCGTCGAAGCTGAGGTCACCGCGTCGCCTCGCGAGGGGGTGACCGCGGCGGACCATGAAGGCCCCGCGCATGCCGTGGAGCTTCTCGGTCTTCAGATCTGGGGCGGGGCGCAACGATCGGGCGTCGACGACCAACGCGTCTAACGCGCGCTCGCGCAGCGCCTGGACCAGCAGATCGGTGCCGGCGCGCGCGATCTCCACGCGCAGCCGGGGCCGGTCCTTGGCCGCCTTCATCAGCAACGGTGTCATCAGCAGCGCGCCAGGCCCTGAGCCCATGCCGATGCGCAGCTCGCCCTCCTGGCCGTCGTCGGCGCGGCGGCCACTGGCGCGCAAATCATCGGCCGCCAGCACCAGTGCTTGCGCTCGGGTCACGGCGTCGCGACCGAACGGTGTGGGCTCGCTGTGGCGGCCGATGCGGTCGAACAGCGGCTGGCCGAGTTCGGCCTCGAGGGCGCGGATGCTGCGGCTCAGGGCGGGCTGTGTCAGAAACAAGGCGGCTGCCGATTTGCTGAACGAGCCCGTCTGCGCCAACGACATCAGGTGTCGCAGTTGGACGAGGGTCATGGTGCGGTGCTCTCAAATTTGCGCTTTGAAATCATAGTAATCGAGAAAATAATGCATTGGACTTTCTATGACGCGGCGTCTACATTGGGCGCTCAGGTCCCGTACTGCACACCAACATCGCCGTCTGGAGAGCCGTCACCGCCTGGTGACGCACCGAAGGGCTAAGTCCCCCGCCGATGGGCGAGGGGATGAATCTCTCAGGTCAAGAGGTCGATAGGACAGTGAGAGCGGCAAGCGCAGGACCTTGGTCGTGTGCTCGTTCGACACGCGCGGCACACCGTGCGTGCAAATCGTCTCCCTCGTCCCCCTCGTACTTTTGGAGTGTTGGTCATGAAAGTAGTGGTTCTCGGCGCCGGCTTGCTCGGCGTTACTTCGGCTTATTTCCTTCGCCAGCAAGGTCACGAGGTGACGGTCGTTGACCGCCAAGCCTCGCCTGCGGCCGAAACCAGCTTTGCCAACGGCGGGCAGATTTCGGTGAGCCATGCCGAGCCTTGGGCCAACCCGAGTGCGCCTTTCAAGGTGCTCAAGTGGTTGGGCCAGGAAGATGCGCCGCTGCTGTTCCGACTGCGCGCCGATCGGCGGCAATGGCTGTGGGGCCTGCAATTCCTGCGCGAATGCACGCCGGCACGCACGCGCCACAACATCGCGCAGATCGTGCGGCTGGGCACTTACAGCCGCGACATGCTGCAGCAGTTGCGCCGCGACCGCAACATCGCCTACGACGAGTGCACCCAGGGCATCCTGCACTTCTACACCAGCCAGAAAGAGTTCGATGGCGCCGAGGCGCCCGCTGCCCAGATGCGCGAACTGGGCTGCGACCGGCGCGTGATCTCTGCCGACGAGGCTGTGAAACTGGAGCCGGCCTTGCGCCACATCCGGCCGCAGTTGGCGGGCGCCACCTACACCGCCGAAGACGAGTCAGGCGACGCCAACCGCTTTGCGCGCGAGTTGGTCAAGCGCTGCGAGGAAGACGGCGTGCTGTTCTGCATGAGCCACACCGTGACCGCGCTGCGCGAGGCTGGCGGCGAGATCGACCATGTCGAAGCCACTGACCCATCGGGCCGTTTCCAGCGCATCCGCGCCGATGCCTATGTGCTCGCGATGGGCAGCCTGTCACCGCGCTATGCCGAGCCCCTCGGCATTTCGCTGCCGATCTATCCTGCCAAGGGTTATTCGGTGACCATGCCGGTGCGAGACCCCTCGATGGCGCACCAGGTCTCGCTCACCGACGATGAGTACAAGTTGGTCTTCTCGCGCCTGGGCGACCGCCTGCGGATCGCCGGCACGGCCGAGTTCAACGGCTATGACCGCGATCTCAACCGCGTGCGCTGCGAGGCCATCGTCAAGCGGGTCGAGCAGCTCTTCCCTGGCGCGGGCGATGCGAGCCAGGCCCAGTTCTGGACCGGCCTGCGACCGGCCACGCCGAGCAACGTGCCGATCATCGGCCGCTCGAAGCTGAAAAACCTGTTCCTGAACACCGGCCACGGCACGCTGGGCTGGACCCATTCCTGCGGCTCGGGCAAGAGCATCGCGCGCATCGTCAGTGGCCTGAAGCCCGAAGTGGACTTCGCGTTCACCGTGGCTTGAGGCCGTAGAGCCGGGCCGAGACGCCGCGCGAGAAGGGCCGTGCAAGACCCATCGCCCAGCCCGCCTTGTCGCCGCCGGGACATCGAGACCCGGCGGCCGGATGACACGATCGTCGGGTTACATCCTGGCGCCTCTGGTGCCGTCGCCCACGCTGAGCTCGGAGCCCATGAACCTCTTGCCCGATGGTCTGATCGTCGTCGTCAAACGCGATTGCCCTACCTGCGCCCTGGTCGAGCCCTTGCTGCTCGAACTCGCGATGGGGCGTTGGCCGCTGACGGTCTATGTGCAGGACGAAGCCGGCTACGCCGGGTCGCTGCCGGGCGGTGTGTTCGACGACACGCTCGAGCACTCGTACCGGCTGGGCATCGAGTTCGTCCCCACGTTGATCCGGGTTGCCGACGGCCGAGAAGTCGCGCGCACGCACGGCTGGCATCGTGGCGACTGGCGCGAGATCAGCGGCAGGCAAGACCTGGGCGCCGAGCTGCCCGAATTGCGGCCAGGCTGTGGCTCGAAGACGCTGGACCCTGGCATCGCCGAGGATCTGCTGCTGCGCTTTGGTGACGCCGGCTTGCAGTCGCGCGAGGTCGAGGTCGGCGATGCCGAAGATGACATCGAGGCCTGTTACGACCGCGGCTGGAGCGATGGCCTGCCGGTGGTGCCGCCGACACCGGCGCGGGTGCTGCGCATGTTGGCCGGCACGACGCGCAGAGCCGATGAGATCCTGGGTCTGGTTCCGCCCGATCTGGCGCCCTGCACGGTCGAGAAGGTGGCGGTCAATGCGGTGATGGCCGGCTGCAAGCCCGAATACCTGCCGGTGGTGCTGGCGGCGGTTGAGGCCGCGCTGATCGATGCGTTCGGCATGCATGGCGTGTTGTGCACCACGATGTTTGCCGGGCCGGTCGTCATCGTCAACGGCCCGATGGCGCGTCGCGTCGGCTTGAATTCGGGCGTCAATGCGCTCGGCCAGGGCCACCGCGCCAACGCCACGATCGGCCGCGCGCTGCAGTTGGTGATCCGCAACGTCGGCGGCGGTCGACCGGGTGAGCTCGATCGCTCGACGCTCGGCACGCCGGGCAAGTACAGCTTCTGTTTCGCCGAGGCCGAGGACCCGGCCTGGGATTCGCTGTCGGTCGAACGCGGTTTCAGCCCAGACGCCTCGACCGTGACGCTGTTTGCCGGCGAGGGCGTTCAAGGCGTGGTCGACCAGAAGTCGCGAACGCCGGAGTCTTTGGCGCGCAGCTTCGCGCTCTGCCTGCGGGTGGTCGACCATCCCAAACTGGCGATGGCCGGCGACGCGTTGCTGGTGGTCTCACCCGAGCACAGCCGGGTCTTCATCGAGGCCGGCTGGAGCAAGGCCAGGTTGCGCGAGGAGTTGGCGCGCCTGCTGCTGTTGCCCGGCGACGAGATGGTGGTCGGCGCCGGTGGCATCACCGAGGGCCTGCCGCCGGCTGTGGCCGGCACCCAAGTCCCCAAATTCCGGCCCGGCGGCTTGATCATCGTTCGCGCCGGCGGCGGCGCTGGACTTTTTTCAGCGATCATCGCCGGCTGGGCCGCTTCTGGCCCGGTCGGTTCCACCCCAGTTTCCAAGGAGATCACCGCATGAGCGCATCACAGATCCTGCTCGACCCGACCTCGGAGCGCGCGCCCGTGGCGCGAGCGCTGACGGCGCGGCCGGTCGGGCTCGACGGCCTGACGGTCGGCGTGCTCGACATTTCGAAAGCGCGTGGCAATGTGTTTCTCGACCGACTTGCCGAGCAACTCGGCAGCCGCGGCGTGCGTGTCAAACGCTACCGCAAGCCGACGTTCACCCGACCGGCGCCGACCGCACTGCGCCAGCAGATCGCTGCCGAATGCCAGCTGGTGATCGAAGGCCTGGCTGACTGAGGGTCCTGCACGTCGTGCTGTATGCATGACATCGTGGATCTTGAGTCGCGTGGCATTCCGGGCGTCGGGGTTGCATCGAGTGAATTTGTCGTGGCGGCCGAAATGCAGGCCAAGTCCTTGGGCATGGACCCGGCGATGGTCTTTGTTGCCCATCCGATCCAGGACCGCAGCGACGACGAGCTGCGTGCGCTCGCCGATGCGGCGCTGCCGGGCATCCTGCGCCGGCTGGTGGCCGGCTGACGCCGTTGCCGGATGGCGGGTGGCTTCGCCGCCCAGCACCGGCCGCAAACCATGGCGTTGATCCCGACGGTGCTGCGATTGCCGGCGATTGACCCAGTGCCGGCCTGGCCGGATCGGGCCAGACGTCTCGCCTCGGCAGGCCGCCAGCCGGGGCTGGACGCAGCGCCGACCGAATGGGCCGAGCGGTGCACTGCAGCGCGCTGGGCTTTGTTGCGCGAGCCCACGCCGCTGCTCGACCTGCGCTGCTCCGAGGGCGAAGCTGGATGTCCCGCTTCGCGCCAGACGGGCAGCGCATGATCGTCGCCACCGCTGGCCACATCGACCATGGCAAGACCAGCTTGGTCAAGGCCTTGACCGACATCGACACCGACAGCTTGGCCGAGGAAAAGCGCCGTGGCATGTCGATAGACCTGGGTTTCGCCCATGCTGAGATCGGTGTGTCGCCCCAGGGTGAACCGCTGACGCTGGGCTTTGTCGACGTGCCTGGCCACGAGCGATTCGTTCGCAACATGCTGGCCGGCGTCGCGGCGATCGATCTGGCGCTGCTGGTGGTTGCGGCGGACGATGGCGTGATGCCGCAGACCCGCGAGCACCTGTCGATCCTGTCGCTGCTCGGCGTGCCGCGCTGCGCCGTCGCGCTGACCAAGGTCGACCGCGTCGCGCCCGAGCGGCTGGCCCAGGCCCGTCGCGAGGTCGCCGATCTGCTGGACACTGCCTATGCCGCTGCACCGTTATTCCCTCTGGTGGCCACCGATCCCGGCGACGCCGGCGTGTTGGCGCTGCGCCAGCATCTGGCCGGCGAGGCTGCGCGGCTTGCCGCCCGCAGCCTGTCCGGGCATTTCAGGCTCGTGGTGGACCGCAGCTTTGCGCTGGCCGGCGCCGGCCGCATCGTCACCGGCGCGGTGCTGTCGGGTCGGGTGCAGATCGGCGACGAGCTGGTCTTGTCGCCACACGGCATCAGTGCGAAGGTGCGCAGCCTCCAGGTCGGCAAGCAGCGCACTGAGCGGGCGCTGGCCGGCCAGCGCTGCGCGATCAACCTGGCCGGTGTCGACTTGAAGCGACGTGACCCGGTGCGCGGTGACTGGTTGCTGGCGCCAGCAGCCCATGCACCGACTGATCGACTCGATGTGCAGTTGCGCGTGCTGGCCAGCGAGTCGCGGCCGCTGCCTTCGCGGCAGATGTTGCAACTGCACATTGGTGCGGCGGCGGTCAATGCCCGGGTCGCCGCTCTGGCAGGCTGGGACGCCGCGCCTGGCAGCAGCGGCTTGGCTCAACTGGTGCTCGAGTCCCCGGTGGCTGCGTTGCACGGCGACCGATTCGTGCTGCGAGACCCCTCCATCAGCCGCACGCTGGCCGGCGGCCAGGTCGTCGACCCTTTCGGTCCGGCGCGCGGCCGCGACCGGCCGGCGCGCGTGCTGCAGCTGGCTGCGCTGGCATTGCCCGAGCCCGCCCAAGCACTGGCCGCGTTGCTGGCCGCCGAGCCCGGCGGCGTGGATTTGGTCCGCTTCGCGTTGACGCGCAATCTGCGCGACGACGAGGCTGATGCGCTGATCCGGGCGCAGTCGGTGCAGCGTGTTCCAGGCTCGGTTTGGGGCCTGTCGGTCGGTCATTGGCGGGCGCTGCGTGATCGGCTGTGCGAGGCGCTGGCGCGCTGGCATGCTGACCAGCCCGACCTCTCGGGGGTGGCGGCCACCGTGCTGGCGCCAGGTCTGCGCACGGTCTTGCTGCGAGCGGCGCTGGACTCGCTGGTCCAGGCGGGTACCGTGCGGCGCGACGGGCTGCGCTACCGGCTGGCTGGGCACAGCGCCGAGCTGTCTGAGGCCGATGCCGGCCTGCTCGCGCGCGTGGCGCGTTGCCTGGCGCCTGCCGGTTTGCGCCCACCCATCGTCGGCGAGCTCGCGACGCTGCTCGGTCTGCCGCAGCCCGCGCTGGTCGAGTTCCTGGGCCGCGCGCACCGGTTGGGCCATCTGGTGCGGGTGGCGCCCAACCGCTTCTATCTGCCGCCCACGGTGGCCGAGTTGGCCCGCCATGCGCGGGAGCTGGCCACCGAATCCGCTGACGGTGGCGTCGACGCCGCCGCTTACCGAGACCGAACCGGCATCGGTCGCAACCTGGCCGTGCAAGTGCTTGAGTTTCTCGACCGCGAAGGGCTGACGCGCTTCGATGGCATACGCCACCGGCCGGTCGATTGAGCCGGCCGCATGCTAAGGTTGGGTTGGCCTGGAAGGGCAGCGTTTCCCGGTGGAGCGCCCGGTCTTCAAAACCGGTGAGACGCGCTCAGCGTGTCTGGTGGGTTCGACTCCCACTCCCTTCCGCCAGCTGGCCCCAAGCGCAGGGCTGCAGAGGCTTCAGCAGCGGCATCACACTGCCTTGATGGCCTGGGTCACGGTAGCGCTGGCGGTGCCCGCTGGGTGCGCGGGCTCCACGCCCGACGGGTCGGCCGGGTCGCCACGTTTGAATCGCCAGCGAAGGGTTCCCACTGGACAATGCGGCGTGAGCGCTCCCGGCACAGTCACACGCATGACACCGAGACGCCAACCAATGATTCCGCTTGATCCCCATCAGGGCAGCCGCCCAACCACAGGAGCCACACGATGACCCAGACCCCCGCCCGCACCGGGCTGCAGCTTCGCACCCTTGTCAAACCGAGTGGCCAGCTCGAGATGTCGCTGGCCAGCGTGGCCGTTCCCAGCCCAGCGGCCGACGAGGTCGTGATCCGGATCGAGGCCACGCCCATCAACCCGTCTGACATCGGCTTGCTGCTCGGCGCTGCCGACATCGCCAGTGCCAAGCTCTCGGGCAGCGCTGCCAGCTCGGTAGTCACGATGAGCATTGCCGAGCGATCGATGAAGGCCATGGCCAGCCGCCTGGGCCAGTCGCTGCCGGCTGGCAACGAGGGCGCCGGTGTGGTGGTCGAGGCCGGTGCTTCGGCCGCCGCACAGGCCTTGCTGGGCAAGACGGTGGCGGTCATCGGCGGCGCGATGTACGCGCAGTACCGCAGCATCCAGGCTGATCAGTGCCTGTTGCTGCCCGCGGGCACGACAGCGGCTGAAGGCGCCTCGTGTTTCGTCAACCCATTGACCGCGCTGGGCATGGTCGAGACCATGAAGCGCGAAGGCCACAGCGCGCTGGTGCACACCGCTGCAGCATCCAACCTGGGCCAGATGCTGCACAAAATCTGCCAGGCGGACGGCGTCGCGCTGGTCAACATCGTCCGCAAGCCCGAGCAGGCGGCGCTGCTGCGGGCTCTCGGCGCACAGCATGTCTGCGATGCGAGCTCGGCCAGCTTCATGGAAGACCTGACCGAGGCGCTGGCAGCCACCGGCGCGACCATCGCTTTCGACGCCACCGGTGGCGGCAAGCTCGCCGGTCAGATCCTCATCGGCATGGAGGCCGCAATCAACCGCAACGCCAAGGAATTCAGCCGTTATGGCTCAGCGGTACACAAGCAGGTCTACCTCTATGGCAACCTTGATCTCAGCCCGACCGAGATCAGCCGCAGCTTTGGCATGGCTTGGGGCGTGGGCGGCTGGCTGCTGTTCCCTTTCCTGAACAAGATCGGCGCGGCAGCGACGCAGGCCTTGAAGCAGCGGGTGGCGGCTGAACTGAAGACCACTTTCGCGAGCCATTACGCGCGCGAGATCTCGCTCACCCAGGCGCTGCAACCCGAGGTGATCGCGGTCTACGGCCAGCGCGCCACCGGCACCAAGCTGCTGATCAACCCGCGCTTGGACGGCTGAAGCCTGCGGGCCGCGCAGGCCCTCAGCCTCGGCTGTCAGCGAAATCGCAGCGTCAGCGGTAGCAATGGCGCGCTGAAGTTCGCAGCCCAGGTCTGGCCGGCCTGGACCGGAAAGGCATCGGTCCAGGTGCCGGTGGTAACCAGGTCGCCGCGTTGGATGTCCGGTGCGCCGGGGCAGGCGCGCAGCTCGGTCAGAAAGTGCAGCAGGGCCTCCAGCGGGCTGCCCAGCACGTTGGCGCCCCGGCCCGATGCGATCGGTGCGCCATCGCATTGCAGCGCCACCGTGGCGCTGGCCAGCGCGGCCTGCAGTTCGGCGGCGTCACGGGCGATCGCGCTCACCGGCTGACGGCGACCGACCACCAGTCGGGCATGCAGGCCGCCGTCGGCCACGGCCTCTGGCGCCTTGAACTTCCAGCCAGGCCGATGGCTCTGGACGATTTCGAAGCCCGGCGCGACCCAGTCCAGCGCTTCGAACAGCGAGTCCAGACTGGCGTTGGTGGCTGGCGTGGATTTGAAGCTGAACACCGCCTCGGGCTCGAGCCGGGGCTGGCACAACCGGTCGAGTGACAGTTCTCCGGCATCGGCTGAATCGCCCTCGCTGTCGACCAGCGTGCGGTCGTAGACGGTGCCCCAGATCGGCGCCCAGACCTGGTAGAGCGGCCAGATCTGGCGGTTGGTGAAGCCGATCTTGTAGCCCCGTGGCTGCTCGCCGCGCGCCTGGCGCAGCTTGCGCAGCGCCAGCGCAGTCTGGTAGGCAGCGCCCAGGTCGCCAGAAACAGCTGCTGCGTCGGGCCAGGGCAGGCCGCTGTCGTGATGGGTTAGCAATTCAGTGGGCGTCATGCTCAGTTCCAAAGTGAGTGGAGGGTGGCTGCCGCGATCGGGCCGCTGGCTCAGGCGCTGGCCAGCGCCGCAGGCGGGACCAGCTCGGCACGTCGCGACACCAGAAACGATGCCATGCTGCAGCCTATGAAGACCAGCGCGACCGCCGGCAGCGACCACGGGCCCAGGTGCAGCCAGGCCCGGCTGCCAGCCGCCGCGCCCATCGACATCCCGACATAGAGCGCCGAGGCATTGATCGCCAGCAGCAGGTTGCGCAGATCGGGCGCCAGGCCGATCAGGCGCTTTTGTTGCGGCGCGTAAAAGCTCATGCCCGACATCGACCAGAACGCGTAAGCGGCGATGCCCAGCCAGGGCAATCCCGGCAGCATCAGCATGGCCACACCGCCGCAGGCCATGCCGATCACCGAGATCTGCAGGCTGCGCGGTGCGCCCAGGCGGTCGCCGAACCGCCCTGCGAGCAGATTGCCCACGACCCCGCTCACCCCGCCCACCAGCAGCGCGATCGACAGCTGGCCGGCGGACACCCCAAAGCGCTCTTGCAGAAAGGGCGCAACCAATGCGAACAGCGAGAACTGCGCAGCCATGTGGCACACCGACATCACCACCGACCAGGTCGCCGCCGGCTGGCGAAAGACCTGACCAAAGCTTGCCAGCGAGGTGTTTGGGGCGGCACGCCGGTCGCTGACCAGCAGTGCAATCGTCAGCGCGGTCATCAGGCTGATCCCGGCCAGTCCACTGAACATCCAGCGCCAACCCAGCATGGCACCCAGCCAAGCGGTCAGTGGCAGCCCCAGCACGCTGGCCAAGGTCATGCCGCCGAACACCACCGCCAGCGCATGGCCCTGGCGCTCGGGCGGCACCAGACCAGCGCCAAGCCCGGAGGCCACCGGCCCAACGGCGGCAGCGCCCAGCGCCATCAAGACCCGGGCCGCCACCACGCCGCCATAGCTTGGCGCGATGGCACTGAGCAGGCAGCCCGTGGCCATCACGGTCAGCCCGCCGAGTAACAAGGTCCGTCGCGGCAGGCTGCCTGCCGCGACCTGCAGCAGCGGGGCGGCCAGTGCGAAGGTCAGTGCGAACACGGTGATCAGCACGGCGACATCGGGTTTGGACACCCCCAGGTCGGCCGCCATGTTGTTGACCAGGCCGACCACGGCGATCGACGAGGTGCCCATTGAGAAATAGGCCAGGCTCAGCGACCACAGGCCCAGGGTAGTGTGGCTGGATATCGCAGGAGGGCGGGTCATGTTGCCAACCATCGTAGTCGAGGCGCCTGCCCGTCAACTGTCTCCAGCACATCAGCGGGTCGCTTGGCTGCATCACGTCCCGCACAGGCCATCTCAGCGCAAGCGGTATCGGTGCTCGTCGTCTTCTGCCACCACGCCTCGCGCGGTCAACTCGTCCAGGTGCTGGCTGATGCTCCGGCGTTCGGCGTCGTCAATCCAGATTTCCTCATAGCCCGGCGGGTAGAGCAGCCGGCAAGCCACCAGTTCGGGCAGCGTGCGCGCCTGCTCGGCCAGCATGGCGATCAGCTTGGCCTCTCGCTCGTCGATCTTGGCACTGAACAAGGCCAGCGCGTCCAGCATCGCCTGGCGGTCGGTGTAGACGCCGCGGTGGTGCGACGTCACCCAGACACGCGCCGGGATCTGCGGCAGCCTAGCCAAGGTCGCGCGGAAATCCGTCAAGCTGGAGGTGGCGTCGCCGTAATAGGGGCCGAAGCCGCTGAGGTCGATGTCGCCAATGAAGGCCACGCCCTCAGGCTCAACCAGCAGCACGGTGTGGCCCGACGTGTGGCCGGGCATGTGGATCGCACGCACCCGCGACCCGCCGAGTTCCCAGACTGCACCGTCGCGGTAGCCGATCGCATCGGGGCGCTCCTGGTAGTTGAAATCGCGCTCGATCTTGCTTCGCATCGCCGCCTGCCGATGCGCTGAGACGCCGTAGTGGCGCGCCAGGCCGGGCCAACTGCGCACCGCTTCCAAGTCGGCTTCATGGGCATGGACCGGTATGCCGGGCAACCGGTGCAAGCCCGCCATGTGGTCCTCGTGAACATGACCGAGCACTACCAGGTCCGCGTTGTCGAAGTCGGCGCCGATCCGGTTGGCCACTGGCGGCGAGTCGAACACCACATGGGTGTCGGTGCCGCGAACGACGACTTGGTTGCCGTCGGGGTACTTGCCGTTCTTGTCGCCGAAGAAGACCGAGACCCGACCGAAGTCGGCACGCGGCGTCTCGGCGTCAGTCTCGCGAGCATGGTTTGGATTCATGGTGTCGGCAGCAGGGCTTCAGATCAGGAACGATAGCTTGAATGGCGTCGCAAGGGCATCGTGGCGTACCCGCATCCGTACCCGCATCCGTACCCGCATTCACATCCGTACCCGCACCGGCAGGCATCAGGTCGGCGACAGCCCCGTTGAGCCGCTGCGGCGAGAATTGCCTGCGGCGCGAGCCCCGCCCCGCGACTGACCCTTTCTGCAATGCCACCGAACACCAGGAGCCTTCCGATGACCGGACAGACTTTCATCGACATCGTGCAACAACAGGCTCGTGTACGGCCGACCGCATTGGCGTACCGCTGTGGCGATCGACGCTGGACTTTTGCCGATGTCGAGCGCGACACCAACCGCATCGCCAACACCTTGGCGGCCCTGGGGCTGGGCCGCGGCGACCGGGTCGCCGCGCTGACGAAGTTCCACGTCGAGGCGGCGTTGTTGACGCTGGCAGCGGCCAAGCTGGGCGCCGTTTGCATGCCGGTGAACTGGCGACTGGCGCCGGCCGAGGTGCGCTACATCGTCGACCACGGCGGCGCCAAGCTGATGATGGCGGACCGCGGCTTCCTGCCGCTGGTCGACCGTGCCGGCATGCCGACGCTGGCGCAGGTGGTGGTGACCGATGGCGCGGAGGTTGGCGCCCACGACGGTCTGCCCGGCTTCCATGACTGGTACGCCGCAGCCTCCGACCAAATGACGCCGGTGTCGGCCAAGCCCGAAGACCCGATGCTGCAGCTGTATTCCTCGGGCACCACTGGCTTGCCCAAGGGAGTGGTGCTGTCACACGCCGGGCTGGTGTTCAACTGTCAGCTCGGCCTCACGGTCTGGCAAGTGGGCGAAGGCAGCGTGGTCGGCAATGCGCTGCCGACTTTCCACATCGCTGGCGCCAACATGGCCTTGTTCGCGCTGTTCAGCGGCGCGGTAGGCTCGTCTTACCCCGACTTCGACCCCGGTGGCTTCATCGATGCGATCGGCGAGCATGGCATCACCCACACCTTCTTGGTGCCGGCGATGATCCTGTTCATGCTGCAGTCTCCCAAGGCGAAGGCGGGCGACTACCGCACGCTGAAGCTGATTTCCTACGGAGGCTCGCCGATCAGCGACCGTGTGCTGACCGACGCGATGGCCGCTTTCGGCTGCGGTTTCATGCAGGTCTACGGCCTGACCGAGATCGCCGGCTCGGCCACCTTTCTGATGCCCGAGGACCACCAGGTCAGTGGCCCCAAGGCCAAGTTGCTGCGATCAGCCGGTCAGCCGGTGCCCGGCGCGCGGCTGCGGGTGGTCGAGCCCGGCACGCTGACCGACCTGCCCGAAGGCCAGACCGGCGAGGTGCTGATCGAGTCGCCCGGCAACATGATCGGCTACTGGGGCAACCCCGAAGCCACTGCGGCGGTGTTCCCGGATGGTCGTAACGCGCGCGGCGGCTGGTTTCGCAGCGGCGATGGGGGTTACCTGGAGGGTGGCTATCTCTACATCAACGACCGCATCAAGGACATGATCATCTCGGGTGGCGAAAACATCTATCCGGCCGAGATCGAGAATGTGCTGATGCAGCATCCTGGCGTTGCCGACGGCGCGGTGATCGGCGTACCCGACGCGACCTGGGGCGAAAGCGTCAAGGCCTGCGTTGTTCGCCGGCCGGACAGCGCCGTGACCGAGCGCGAAGTGATCGACTTCCTGCGTGCACGTTTGGCGCACTACAAGTGCCCCAAATCGGTGGATTTTGTCGACGTTCTGCCGCGCAACCCCAGTGGCAAGCTGCTCAAACGCATCCTGCGTGAACCCTACTGGCAGGGCAAGGCGCGTGGGGTGCACTGAGCTTCTGGCCGGCACCGGGTCTTGAATTTGAACCCCCTTCAGCGGCGCACTTGCAGCGTCGCCGCTGGAATCTCAGCCCTCGTCGGTGATGGTGTTGTGCAGCACGCCAACCCGATCGATCTCGATCTCGATCACGTCGCCGGGCTTCATCCAGACCGGCGGTTCGCGCCGCGCGCCCACGCCGCCAGGCGTCCCGGTGACGATCACATCGCCCGCTTGCAGCGGCGCGACGGCCGAGACGTACGCGATCTGGCGCTCGATGCTGTGGATCATCATCTCGGTGGTGGCGCGCTGCATCTCCTGGCCGTTCAGCCGGCTGACCAAGGTCATCACGGTGCGCGCGGGGATCTCGTCGGCGGTCACCATCCAGGGACCGAAACCGCCGGTTCGCCAGAAATTCTTGCCCGGCGCCCACTGCGAGGTGTGGCGTTGCCAGTCGCGCACGCTGCCGTCGTTGTAGCAGCTGTAGCCGGCGATATGGCCCCATACATCGGCCTCGGCGATGCGTCGCCCAGGCTTGCCGATGATGATCGCGATCTCGGCCTCGAAATCGAGTTGGCTCGATTCCTTGGGCCGCACCATCGCCTGGCCATGACCGACTTGTGAATCGGCAACGCGCAGAAAGAAGGTCGGCTGCTCGGTCAGCACTTGGTTGGTCTCGCGCACATGCTCGCCATAGTTCAGGCCGCAGCACCAGATCTTGCCCGGGTTCGGGATGACCGGCAGCAGATGCAGTCCCCCGAGCGCAAAGTCGGCGCTACGTCCGGCCAGCACGGTGCGAGCCTCGGCCAGCGCATCGGCCACTAGCAAGGCCCGCAGGTCGGCAAAACGTCCACCCAGCGCGGCACCAAGGTCGACCACGCCACCGTCGATCACCGCGCCAAAACCGGCCCGGCCGTTGCGCTCAAAACTGATGAGTTTCATGTCAATGAATTCCAGCGAGTTGCGATATGGATTGGATTGTGACGGAATCATGTAGCTTGCGGGCTATCCACGCAGCGCGCTGCGCCTTTCAGCCCTTGTCGGGAAGGCCACGGGCTGCTGCGGTGACAGGCTAGGATGCGCCTCGATGGCCTCGCGCTGTAGAGAACTGCCGCGCCCCGCAGCGGCAGCACGTCACCCAGGATGCCCATGACTGAAAAAATCCACTCCCACTTCGAAACGCTGGCCCCAGGGGTTCGGATCTGCCATGTCACGATCGACAACGCGCAGCGCGCCAACAGCCTCAACAGCGCGCTGATGCAGGCTTTTGTGGCCTGTCTGGCCGAACTGGCCCATGACGCCGAACTGCACGCGCTGGTGCTCACCGGCGCCGGGGACAGGGCCTTCGTCGGCGGTGCCGACATCGGCGAGATGTCCGGTCTGGATGTCGATGGCGCCAGGCACTTCATCACCCAGGTCCACCGCTGCTGCGAGGCGGTGCGTCGATTTCCGACCCCCGTGATCGCACGCATCAATGGCGTCGCGCTGGGCGCTGGGCTCGAGTTGGCTTCGGCTTGCGACCTGCGGGTGGCAGTGGACGGCGCGCTCTTTGGCATGCCCGAGGTCCACCTGGGCATCCCGTCGGTGGTCGAGGCGGCGCTGCTGCCGCACCTGATTGGTTGGGGCCGCGCGCGCGCGATGCTGCTGCTGGGCGAGAATTTCGATGCAACGCAGGCGCTGCAGTGGGGCTTGATCGAGCGCGTGGTGCCCGCATCCGAATTGGATGCTGCGGTCGCGCAATGGCTGGCCAGCATGGCCAAGGGCGGCACGCAAGCACTGCGGATCCAGAAGAAACTGATCAACGACTGGGAGAACCTGCCGCGCGACGCAGCGATCGAGGCCGGCATTGACGCCTTTGCAAGCGCTTACCAGGGCGCTGAGCCCGCGCAGCGGATGAAGGCCTTTCGCGCGGCGCGTCTGGCGGCCAAGCGAGGCGCTTGACGTCGCGCCAAACCAAGGGAGTCAAACCATGGAACTACTCACAGATCCGCAGACCTGGATCGCTTTTGCCACGCTGACCGCGCTCGAGTTGGTGCTGGGCATCGACAACATCATCTTCATCGCGATCCTGGTAGACAAGCTGCCCAGCGCCCAGCGCGAACTGGGTCGACGACTCGGTTTGTTCATGGCGATGTTCATGCGCATCGGCCTGCTGATGGCACTGTCGTGGATCGTTGGCTGGGTGGCGCCGCTGTTCACCGTGCTGGGCCAGGCCATCTCGGGCCGCGATGCGATCCTGATTCTGGGCGGGCTGTTCCTGATCTGGAAAAGCACTGGCGAGATCCACCAGTCGCTCGAAGGCGAAGAAGGCCATGCGGTCGGTGGGGCTCAAGCCACTTTTGCCGGTGTCATTCTGCAGATCATGTTGGTCGACCTGGTGTTCTCACTCGACTCGATCATCACCGCGGTGGGCATGGTCGACGATGTGCGGGTGATGATCGCTGCCGTGATCGTCTCGGTGCTGATGATGATGCTGTTTGCCGGCGGCATCGGTCGCTTCGTTTCGGACCACCCGACGATCAAGATGCTCGCGCTGTCCTTTCTGGTCGTCGTCGGCGTGGTGCTGATCGCTGAGGGTTTCGACCACCACGTGCCCAAGGGCTATGTCTATTTCGCAATGGCGTTCTCGCTGGGCGTGGAGATGCTCAACATCAACATGCGCAAGCGCGCCGGACGCAAGGTGCGGCTCAACCCGCCGCACATGCCGGGCGATTGATTGCGGACGATTGATTGCGGGCGATTGCGGGCGAATGAGCCAGCAATCAGCCCACGTTCATTCAGCGGCGATCGCCTGAACCCTTTGCAGCAACGCTGACAGGTAGGCATCCTCAATGGCCAGCCTGCGGAGCTGCAAGGCCAACTGCTCCAGGTAATCGCGGTTCGTGCCCAGCATGCCCGAGGCCCGCGCGATGATGGCTGCCGTCTGGTCCATCGGCAGCTCACCCACATGGTCTCGGAATGCCGGGTTGTCGGCAAAGACCAGGGCCTCCACCTCGCCCTGGGGTGTGCTGACCGGTAAGCGTTTCGGGCTGTAGCTGCCCCGAACCATCTCGCGTCGCCAGAGGATCGCGGTCTCGGCGTCCGCGGCCCGCGCGGCGATGCGAAACGCCAAGCCCTGGCAGCTGCCCTCGCCGGGCGCCAGCGACAGCATCAGGCCTGGACAGAGCGGCGAACCGCGGCCCGTGTCGGTCTTGAACGTGAAGCGGCGCTGGTGCGCGGGCAGCTCCGCGAGCCGGACTTCGACAAAGTGAAAACCAGGGTCCCACATCAGCGACCCGTAGGAAAAGACCCAGAAGTCCTGTTGCGCATCCAGCGCACCAAGTGCGGCACGGCGCGAGGCCTCGATGGCTTGGTTCGAAAGTCGCCAGTCGCTGGGCCGTCCCAATTGGCGGGCTCGCTCGTCCCATTCCGCGAGGATTTCAAGCGTGACGCGCAGCGATGACCGGTCTGCCGGCGTCAGCTGGCCCTGGAGGTGGGGGAGGTGTCGAAATGGGTCCATGCGCTGGGATGCCTCGGCTACGTTAATGGTCGGCTGGCGCCGGGCTGGCGTTGGGCTGGCGTTGGGCAAGTCCAGCGCCAGCCGCCGTTCACCGGCCCAGTGCCTGCGCCTCGGCCGCGCAGTTGAGTGGCGATTTCAAGCCCTTGGCGCGTGCTTGCACGATCTCCTGGCGGGCCAGCGCGGCCTGGGCGCTGAAGGTCGGGTCGGCGTGCAGTCGGGCGACTGTCGCGGCGCCGACCAGGCGACCCTGGTCCACGTCGCTTTGCCAGTGGACGCCGCAGATCACCCGGCTTTGGCCGAATGCATGGCCGCGCTGCAACAGTGCGTCGGCGCGGTCGGGCGCGAGTTCGGCCAACAACAGCGCCCAGCCCCAGCCCAGCGCGGCATGGCCCGACGGGTAGCTGCCGTCCTTGGCCAGTGCAGCCTCCGAGGCCGGTGCGCAAGTGCCATCCTTCATTGCTGCGAACGGTCGCTGGCGCTGGTAGCTGTCCTTGGCGGCATAGGTGGCCAGACCAGCATCCAGCAGACTGCGGCGCAGCATCATGTTCAAGTGCGGTGTCGTCTCTGGCGAGATCGGAAGGTCTAGCGCGCACGAGAAGGTCTCGGCCGCTTTTGGAAACTTCAGGTTGTCGTCAGCCGCGGCCAAGGTCCAGCGCGGGGTGTCGCGCAGCGAACGGGTGGCGCGGTAGACCGCCAGGTCGGCGATGGCCTGCGCCGAACCCTCGGTCGGCGGCTTGGGCAGCAGCGCCAAGCTGTCGGGCAAGGCCTTGCGTTCGAGGTAGCCCTTCAGGTACCCCGAGCCGGCGCGGAACTCGCCCACCGCCTCTGGCGAGGTCGGAGGCGGCGGAGGCGGCGGCGCGGTCTGGCAGGCACTGAGCAGTGCCGCGCACAACAGGGCAGCGCCTAGCGGGGCGGCGCTCAGCAGGCCCGAGCCGCACACTGGGCGGCGTGCGGGCGCGTAGCCTTCATCGGCGGCAACGTGCAAGGGGTTGGCAGGGGTCATCTCGTCTCCTTGAGCCTCTCGGTGAATGTCCAGATCGTAGACGCCCCGGGCGCGCCTCATACGCCGAGAAAACCGGTCAATGCGGCGCTGGCAGCCACCTCTTCGGCGCTGCCGGACAACACAACCTGGCCCTTCTGCAGCACCAGCGCCCGGTCGGCGCGGGCCAGCACGCGGCGGTAGTCTCGGTCGACGATCAACGTGGCGATGCCACTGGCCCGGATGTCGCCGATCACGCGCCAGATCTCGGCCACGATCAGAGGCGCCAGGCCTTCGGTGGCCTCGTCCAGAATGATCAAGTCGGGATGGGTCATCAACGCTCGGCCGATCGCCAGCATCTGCTGCTCGCCGCCCGAGAGCTGCGCGCCCAGGTTGGGCAATCGCTCCTTGAGGCGTGGAAAGGTGTCGAGCACCCGTTCATACGACCAGTCGCGCTGGCCCTGGCGGCCGTCGCGCGCGGCCATCACCAGGTTCTCGCGAACACTCAGGTTGGGAAACACGCCGCGGCCCTCGGGCACATAAGCCACGCCCAGCCGTGCCACCTGATGTGGCCTGGCGCGCGACATGTCTTGGCCGAACAGCGCGATGTGGCCGCTGCGCTGCGTCACATGGCCCAGTAGCGTGCGGATCAGCGTGCTCTTGCCCATGCCGTTGCGTCCCAGCAGGCCCAGCGTCTGGCCGCGCGTGAGGCGGAGGTCGACACCGTGCAGCACATGGCTAGAACCGTACCAGGCATGCAATCCCTGTACTTGCAGGATCAGGTCCTTGCCGGATGCGGTGGACCTCATTTCAGTGCTGCCCCAGGTAGGCGATTTGCACCTCGGCATTGTTCCGAACGGCATCTGGCGTACCGGTGGCGATCACCGTGCCATTGACCATCACGGTGATCAGGTCGGCGATGCGAAACACCGCGTCCATGTCATGTTCGACCAGCAGCGTGGCATGACTGGCCTTCAGTTCGGCCAGCAGCGCCAGCATGCGTTCGGTCTCTTCGGCGCCCATGCCGGCCAGCGGTTCATCGAGCAGCAGCACCTCCGGTGCAGTGGCCAGACACATCGCGATCTCGAGCTGGCGCTTCTGGCCATGCGACAGCGCACCGGCGGCCTTGTCGAGCACATCGTCCAGGCCCGCACGTTTGGCGCTGTCGTGGGCAGCGGCCCCGCTGGCTTCGCAAGCCTGGGCGCTCTGCCACCAAGTCCAGGGTTGCTGGTGGCGAGCCTGGGCGGCCAGTCGGCAGTTTTCGAACACCGTGAAGCCGGGGTAGATCGTGTTGCGCTGGTAGCTGCGGCCCAGCCCAGCGCGGGCACGTCGGGGTTGTGACCAGTCGGTGACCTCCTGGCCCAGCAGTTCGACCCGACCGGCTGAAGGCGGCGTCTCACCCGACAGGATGTTGATCAGCGTCGATTTGCCGGCGCCGTTGGTGCCGATCACCGCGTGCACCTCGCCGCGCGCGAGTGCCAGCGAGACGTCGTTGACCGCCACCAACCCGCCCCAGCGGCGGGTGATCTGCTGAGCTCGCAGCAGGATGTCTCGGCTCATCGTGCGGCCTCCTGGCGGGCACCTTCGCCAACCCGTGTTGGCCGGCCCACCCAGCGCTCGCGCCACTGTGCGGGCAAGCCCACGAGCCCGCGCGGCAGTAGCGCCACGCTGGCGATGATCGTCAGGCCCAGGCCGAGCGCCCAATGCTTGGCGAAGCCGCCGAAGATCAGCTCGGATTTGAAGAATTCCTGCAGCAACGCGAATGCAAAGGCGCCGATCAGCGCGCCGCGCAGGTGGCCCAGGCCACCCAGGATGATCATGATCAGCACCGACCCTGACAGGTGCCAGCTCATCAGCTCCGGGTTGACGTAGCCGTCCTTGACGCCGAACAGGAAACCCGCGAGCCCGGCGATGGCGCCCGAGATCACAAAGGCCGCCAGCTTGTAGGGGTAGGTGGAAAACCCGGTGGCACGCATGCGCTGCTCGTTGGTCTTGATGCCGGCGAGCGCTCGGCCGAAGCGGCTGCGCAGCAGCAGCGCCAGAAAGCCGAACACGGCCACCAGGCAGCCCAGTGTGAAGTAGTAGATCGGCAAGGCCTTGTCGAGGTCGATCAGCGTCGCGCCGGCGATCGCCAGCACCGGCTTGGCGCTCAAGTAGATGCCATCGGTGCCGCCGCCCAGCGGCGTGTCGTGCACAACGTAGTAAGCCATCTGTGCGAAGGCCAGCGTGACCATGATGAAGTACACGCCTTGGGTGCGCAACGACAGCGCGCCCATCATCAGTGCGAACAGCGCTGCGGCCCCGATGCTGGCCGGCAGCAGCCACCCCAGCGAGGCGGCATCGTTGCCTGGCGACAGCAGCAAGGCGGCATAGGCGCCGATGCCAAAAAAAGCGGCATGGCCGAAGCACACCAGACCGGTCGCGCCGACCAGCAGTTCCAGGCTCAGCGCGAAGATCGCGTAGACCATGATTTTGGTGGTCAGGTCGAGTCCGAAGGCGCCGGCGCCCAGCGGGTACGCGGCCAGTGCCAAGCCGCACAGCGCGACGAAGGCGATGCGGGAGCGTGGGATGTCGTTCATCGCGTCATCCGGCGGCGAACAAGCCTTTGGGCTTCCAGAGCAGGATCAGCGCCATTAGCAGGTAGATCAAAACACCCGCGGCCTGCGGATAGACCACCTTGCCGAAGGTGTCGACGAGGCCGATCAGCAGCGAGGCCAGCAACGCGCCGCGGATCGAGCCGATACCGCCGATCACCACCACCACGAAGCAGATGATCAACACCTGGTTGCCCATGCCCGGGTAGACCGACGACACCGGGGCCGCGACCATGCCCGCCAGCACCGCCAGCCCCAGACCGGCGGCAAACACCACGCGGTACAAGAACTTGATGTCCACGCCTAGCGACTGCACCATCTCGCGGTTGCTGCTGCCGGCGCGGATCATCATGCCCAGCCGGGTGCGCGTGAAGACCCAGTACATGCCCAGCGCCAGCGCCAGGCACACGCCGGAGATGAACAACCTGTAGACCGGGTAAGTCATCATCTCCCCCAGCGCGATCGTGCCGGCCAGCAAGGGCGGCGGCGTCACGCCGTGCACGTCGTCGCCGACCATCAGGCTGCGCAGTTCCTCGAACACCAGAATCAAGCCATAGGTCATCAGCACCTGTTGCAGGTGCTCACGCTCGTAGAGGAAGCTGAAGAATGCCCACTCGAGCCCATAGCCCAGCATCACCGCCAGCACCACGCCCACGCCGAGCGTCGCGAAGAAACCGCCGCCGAAGGTCGATTCAACCAGGGGTGCCAGCGCGAAGGCCAGGTAGGCGCCGACCATGTAGAAACTGCCGTGCGCCAGGTTGATCACACCCATGATGCCGAAGATCAGCGTCAACCCCGAGGCCACCAGGAACAGCAGCAGCCCGTACTGCAGCGAGTTCAGGCATTGGATCAGGAAGGTGGGAAAGTCCATCAAGCGGTTTCGGCGGTCGACGTTACATCTTGCAGCCGCGCGCCGGGTCGGCGAGGGACTTGCTGGCCACGCCGACCAGCTTGTTCTCCTTGCCGACGACTTGGCGCAGGTAGAGGTCCTGTACCGGGTTGTGTGCCTTGGACAGGCTGAACATGCCGCGCGGACTGTCGATCTTGGCTTTTTCCAAGGCGGCGGCGATCTCGGCTTTCTTGCTGACATCGCCCTTCACGGCGTTCAGTCCGATCGCCAGCATTTGCGCCGCGTCATAGCCCTGCACGGCGTAGACGTCGGGCTGCAACTTGAAGGTCTTGGCATAGGCCAGGCGGAAGGCGTTGTCGCGCGGTGTGTTCAACCCATCGGCGTAGTGCAGGCTGGTGATCACCCCTTCGGCGTCGGCGCCCTGCGCGTCGAGCGTGCCGTCGGTCAGGAAGCCGGCGCCATAAAGTGGGATCGACTTCTTCAGGCCGGCAGCCGCGTAGTCCTTGACAAACTTGACCGCTGCGCCGCCGGCGAAGAACGTGTATACCGCGTCCGGCTTGGTCGCGGCGATCTCGGTCAGCAAGGCTTGGAACTCAACATTGGGGAAGGGCAGGCTCAGCACCTTGACGACCTTACCGCCGCCTTTCTCGAACGCCTCTTTGAAGCCGCCGACCGACTCATCGCCGGCGGCGTACTTGTGCGTGATCGTGACCACGTTCTTCAGGCCCTTCTTGGCCATCACCTCGCCCAGCGCGTAGCCCGGCTGCCAGTTTGAGAACGAGCTGCGGAAGATGTTGTTGGCGCACATCGCACCCGTCACCATGTCTGCCCCGGCGTTGGGAACGATCAGCAGCGTGCCGCTGTCCTTGGCGACCTTGGCCATCGCCATCGCGACGCCCGAATGCACTGTGCCGACCAGCACGTCAACCGCGTCGCGTTTGACCAGCTTGTTGACGTTGTCGGTGGCCTTGCTCGGGTCACTTTCGTCGTCGACCTTGAAAAACTCGATCTCGCGGCCGGCGACCTTGCCGCCAGCCTCGGCAATCTGCAGCCGAAAGCCGTTCTCGATCGCATTGCCCAATGCCGCGTAGGTACCGGTATAGGGCAGCATCAGACCGACCTTGAGCTTGGGCGCCGTCTGCGTGTGCGCGGCGAAGGGCAAGGCCATGGCGGCCAGCGCCAAAGCGGCGGCGAGTGGGTGGTGGCGGGTCTTGGTCATCATGTGTCTCCGGCGTGTCGTTGGATGAAATCGGTGCAGGCTTTGATCAGCCTGTCGGGCTGGTCGCGATGGGGCGAGTGGCCGCAGTCGGCCAGGGTCAGCGATTCTGACTGCTTCACGCGTTGGACGATGCGTTCAATCTGCTCGAGGCTGCCGTACTCGTCGTCACGGCCTTGTACCGCCAGCAGCGGGCAGTCAATCGCAGCGATCTCGGCCTCGAGGTTCCAGTCGCGGAACGCCGCATCGAGCCAGATGTCGTTCCAGCCCCAGAACGCCGAATCAGGGTCGTCGTGGTGGCGAGCGAGCTTGCTGCGCAGGTCGGTCTCGAGGTAGGTCTTTCGGACCTTGGCAATGCTGGCGAGTGTGAGGTCTTCGACCATCACATGCGGGGCCAGCACGATCGCGCCGGCCACCTGTTGCGGGAAGTTCGCGGCATGCAGCAGCGCGATCGAGCCGCCGTCGCTGTGGCCGAACAGCCAAGGTTTGTCATCGTCAGCACCCAGTGTGGTCAACAGCGCTGGCAGGAGCTGACAGGCCTGCCGGTGCATGAAGTCCGGGGCCCAGCGTTCGCTGGCAGCGCGTGGCGTCGATCTGCCATAGCCGGGTCTCGAATACACCAAGCCTCGGCAGCCAAGCGCATCGCAAAGCCGCTGCGGAAAATCGCGCCACATGGCCAGCGAGCCCAGACCCTCGTGCAGAAACACGATCAGCGGCCGGCTGGCGTCATTGGACCCGACCCATGCGTGCTCGATGCGGACTGTCCGGCCGACCCAATCGATGTCGACGAATTCGACCGTCACGGCGAGGTTTGCTCTTTCTCTCGCAGTTTGAAACGCTGAATCTTGCCGGTAGCCGTCTTGGGCAAGTCGTCCAGGAACTCGATCTGGCGCGGGTACTTGTACGGCGCCAGCCGGTCCTTGACGAAGGCTTTGAGCGCGTCCTCGCTGACTTGGGCGCCCGCCTTGCGAACCACAAAAGCTTTGGTCTTGGTCAAGCCCTCGGCGTCGGCCACGCCGATCACGGCGGCCTCGAGCACATCTGGGTGCTGTGCCAGCGTGGACTCGACCTCGAACGGGGACACGTAGATGCCGCTGACCTTGAGCATGTCGTCGCTGCGCCCGGCGTAGGTGTAGCTGCCATCGGCGTTGCGAAGGTACTTGTCGCCGCTCTTGGTCCACGGGCCCTGGAAGGTCTCGCGCGACTTGTCGCGGTTGCCCCAGTACATCAGTGCTGCGCTCGGGCCTTGGATGTAAAGGTCGCCGGTGTCGATTGAGCCGTCAGGATGCTCGGTCAGTGGCTGGCCATCATCGCCGCGCAACTCGACCTGGTAGCCCGGCACCGGCCAACCGGTGCTGCCATAACGCAGCCGGCTGGGGCTGTTCGACAGAAAGATGTGCAGCATTTCGGTCGAGCCGATGCCGTCGATGATGTTGACCCCGAAATGGGCTGCGAAGCGCTGGCCCAAGTCGGCTGGCAGCGCCTCGCCGGCCGACGAGCAAAGCCGCAGCGCCACCGCCTGGCGCGCCGGCAGCGCCGCCGAGGCCATCATGCCGGCATAGCCCGTGGGCGCGCCGAAGAACAGCGTGGGTCGCAGTGCCGGCCCGCCAGGTTTGCGTTGGCTGGGGGTGTCACCGACCCAGCGCTTGAACGTTGCATCGGGTGTCGGCCTTTCGGCCATCAGCACGGTGGTCGCACCGACGCTGAGCGGGAAGCTCAGCCCATTGCCCAGCCCATAGGCGAAAAAGAGTTTGGCGGCAGAAAAGCAGATGTCTTGCTCGGTCAGCCCCAGCAGCGGCGTGCCATACAACTCGGCGGTCCAATACGGATTGGCATGGCTGTGCAGTGTGCCCTTGGGTCGGCCGGTCGAGCCCGATGAGTAGAGCCAGAAGCCCGGGTCGTCGGGGCCTGTATCGGCGCTCGTGGCCAGTGGCGGCTGGGCGCTGACAAAGTCCTCGAAGTCGATCTCATCGGGCGGCAAGCCTTGGGTGGGTCTAGACACGACGATCGTCTTGACCTCGTGCGGGCTCTGCGCCAGCGCGGCCTGTAGCGTCGGCAGCAATGTGGCTGACACCAGCACCGCCTGCGCCCGGCTATGGGCCAGCATGTAGGCGTAGTCGTCAACGGTGAGCAAGGTGTTGACGGCCACTGGCACGATGCCGGCGTAGAGCGCGCCCAGAAAGCTCACTGGCCAGTCGTTGCAGTCATGCATCAGCAACAGCACGCGCTCCTCGCGACGCACGCCGGCGCTCAGCAAGCCTGCGGCCAGACCGCGAACCCTTTGCGCGAGTTCGCCATAGCGCAGCAGGCCTGCATCGTCGATGTACGCGATCTTGTCGGATCGCTTGGCGTTGCGCGCGATCAGGTGCTGGGCGAAGTTGAAGCGCTCGCCTGGGGCTTGCACAGAGGGGTTGGGCATGGTGCTTAGGCGCTGGCGATCGTGATGGGGGAGGTGGCGGGGTCGGATCGGGTCGTGACGGCGGACGGTCTCGGGCAAGTGAGCGGCCATCAGCGTGAGGTTTGGCGCATTGACGTCGCACCGGCGGGGCGTCGATCCGGCGATTCACGCTGGGCCGGTGGAAGCTGCTTGCGGCTTTCAAAAATATGAAGTATTGTGCAATTATCTGAACAGTAGCGTCGTGGTTCCGCGATGTCAAGCAACATAATGCATTTCTCGGGGTATTCACCAGCCACCACGTCGCCGGCTGTGCCGGTGGTCGGCGCCGAACCACCCGACGGGGCCAAAAACCCGTCGCTTTTGGCGCTGGGCGATCGTGTGCGTCGCTTGCGCGCAAGGCGAGGCATGACCCGCAAAGCCTTGGCAGTCGCTGCCGGTGTGTCGGAGCGTCACCTGGCCAATCTCGAATACGGCATTGGCAACGCGTCCTTCCTGGTGTTGCAGCAGGTGTCGGTTGCGCTGCAATGCAGCTTGGCCGAACTGATCGGCGATGTCAGCACCGCATCACCCGAGTGGTTGTTGCTGCGGGAACTGCTGACGTCTTGCGATGAGACCATGTTGCGCCGGGTGCGGATCGCGGTCAGTGATCTGCTAGGCAAGGGTGGTGCGAGCGGCGTCGGGCCGCGCAGCCATCGCCTTGCACTGATCGGCCTGCGCGGCGCCGGCAAGTCCACGCTCGGCCAGCGATTGGCCGACGACCTGGGCTTTGCCTTCGTCGAACTCAGCCGGGAGATCGAGAAGTTTGCCGGCTGCAGCATCGCCGAGATCCAGAGCCTTTACGGCCAGAGCGCTTACCGCCGCTACGAGCGTCGAGCGCTGGAGGAGGCGATCCAGATCCATCCCGAGGCGGTGATTGCGACGCCGGGCGGCATGGTGTCGGACGCCGCGACCTTCAATCTGCTGCTCGCGCATTGCACGACGCTCTGGTTGCAGGCCGACCCTCAGGACCACATGCAGCGTGTCACCGCGCAGGGCGACCTGCGGCCCATGGCGGCGAGCAAGGAGGCGATGGAGGACCTGCGCCAGATCCTGGCCGGGCGCGCCGCGTTCTATTCTCAAGCCGACTTCAGGCTTGACACCAGCGCGGCGCCGCTGGAGCCGACCTTCCAGGCCTTGCGCACCATGGTGCGCGAGGCCCTGCAGCTGCCGGCTTGAGGTGATGGACCAAAACAGGCAATAAAGTGCTTGTTTAGCCAGTGACATGCCGGATTTTCGCGGTCTTAGCCGCTTGACCTGCGTCGATTCATGCACTATGATTCGTCAATCGCGACACAAAACAAGCACTATGTTGCGTCGAATCATCTTGGAGTTTTGGCCATGAGCACCACCAGCCGCGTCGAATACCAGACCGATCCCTCGCAATACCGGCACTGGAAGCTGCGCTTCGACGGCCCGGTGGCCACGCTGCTGGCTAATTTCGATGAGAACGCCGGTCTGCGTCCGGGCTACAAGCTCAAGCTGAACAGCTACGACCTGGGGGTGGATGTCGAGCTGAACGATGCGATCAACCGCATCCGCTTCGAGCATCCCGAGGTGCGCTGTGTGGTCGTGACCAGCGCCAAGGAAAAAGTCTTCTGCTCCGGTGCCAACATCTTCATGCTCGGCGTATCGAGTCACGCGTGGAAGGTGAACTTCTGCAAGTTCACCAACGAGACCCGCAACGGCTTGGAGGACTCCAGCAAGCACAGCGGCTTGAAGTTTCTGGCTGCCGTCAACGGCGCTTGTGCGGGTGGCGGTTACGAGCTGGCGCTGGCTTGCGACGAGATCATCCTGGTGGACGATCGCAGCAGCGCGGTCAGCCTGCCCGAGGTGCCGTTGCTGGGCGTGCTGCCTGGCACCGGTGGCCTGACCCGCGTGACCGACAAAAAACATGTTCGCCATGACCTGGCCGACCTGTTTTGCACCAGTGCTGAAGGCGTGCGCGGCCAGAAAGCCAAGGACTGGCGCCTCGTCGACGACATCGCCAAGCCGGCGCAGTTCGCCGCCAAGGTGCAAGCGCGCGCGCTGCAATTGGCCGCGCAGAGCGACCGCCCAGCCACTGCGAAGGGCGTCGCGCTACCCAGGCTGGCCCGTGTCGACGAGGCTGATGCGCTGCGTTACGACCATGTCACGGTCGAGATCGACCGCGCCAAGCGGGTCGCTACTTTCTCGGTCAAGGGTCCCGGGTCGGCGCAGCCCCAGGACTTGGCGGCGATCGAGGCGGCCGGTGCCGCCTGGTATCCGCTGCAGATGGGCCGTGAACTCGAGGACGCGATCCTTCAGATGCGCACCAACGAGTTGGAGATTGGCACCTGGCTGATCAAGACCGAAGGTGACATTGGGGCGGTGCTGGCGCTGGACAAGATCCTGCTGGCCCACCAGAACCACTGGCTGGTTCGCGAGACCATCGGGCTGCTGCGCCGCACGTTCAGCCGACTCGACTTGTCGTCGCGCAGCCTGTTCGCGCTTGTCGAGCCGGGCTCCTGCTTCGCCGGCACGCTGCTCGAGCTGGCGTTGGCCTGCGACCGCAGTTACCAGCTGATGCTGCCCGACGAAGCGGCCCGCACGCCCAGGATCGCGCTCAGCGAAACCAACTTCTGCCTCTACCCGATGGTCACCGACCAGAGCCGACTGGGCCGCCGTTTCTACGACGAAGTCCAGCCGCTGGACGCCGTACGCGCCGTGATGGGCCAGGCCTTAGACGCCGACAATGCGTTCAAGCTCGGCCTGGTCACCAGCAACCCCGACGACATCGATTGGGCCGACGAAGTCCGCATCGCCATCGAGGAGCGGGTCGCGATGTCTCCAGACGCGTTGACCGGTCTGGAAGCCAACCTGCGATTCAATGGCCCTGAGAATATGTTCACCCGCGTCTTTGGCCGTCTGACGGCCTGGCAAAACTGGATCTTTCAGCGCCCCAATGCGGTCGGCGACAAGGGTGCGCTCAAGGTCTACGGCAAGGGCGACAAAGCCCAGTTTGATTGGCACCGCGTCTAAAAATGATCAGAGAGTTGTGCGGCGCGATCCGGGTGGCGCGCCGTAACCCCAAGCCATCCACCGAAGCCAAACGCAACGGAGACCGATATGTCCGCGATCAACTACAGCGAGAAGATCCCCAACAACGTCAACCTCAGCGAGGACCGCACTTTGCAGCGCGCGCTCGAGCAGTGGCAGCCTAACTTCATCAGTTGGTGGGACGACATGGGCCCCGAGGGCTCGACCGACATGGATGTCTACCTGCGCACTGCCGTCAGTGTCGATCCGCAAGGCTGGGCCAGCTTCGGCCATGTGAAGATGCGCGATTACCGCTGGGGCATCTTTCTGAACCCGGGCGATGCTGATCGCCAGATCCACTTCGGTGACCACAAGGGCGAGAAAGCCTGGCAGGACGTGCCCGGCGAGCACCGCGCCAATCTGCGTCGGATCATCGTCACGCAGGGTGACACCGAGCCGGCATCGGTCGAGCAGCAGCGACACCTCGGGCTCACCGCGCCCAGCATGTACGACCTTCGCAACCTGTTTCAGATCAACGTCGAAGAGGGCCGTCACCTTTGGGCGATGGTCTACCTGCTGCACAAGCATTTTGGTCGCGATGGTCGCGAAGAGGCCGAAGGCCTTCTCGAGCGCCGCTCGGGCGATGTCAACAACCCGCGCATCCTGGGCGCCTTCAACGAGGCCACGCCGGACTGGCTGAGCTTCTTCATGTTCACTTACTTCACCGACCGCGACGGCAAGTACCAGCTCTGCGCGCTGGCCGAGTCGGCCTTCGATCCGCTGGCAAGAACCACCAAGTTCATGCTGACCGAGGAGGCCCACCACATGTTCGTCGGCGAGAGCGGCATTTCGCGGGTGATCTCGCGCACCGCGCAGGCGATGAACGAACTGAAGACCGACGATGCGGGCAAGCTGCGTGCGGCCGGGGTGATCGATCTGCCGACGATCCAGCGCTACATCAACTTCCACTTCAGCGTCACGGTCGATCTGTTCGGTGCCGACGAGTCGAGCAACGCGGCGACCTTCTATTCTTCGGGCCTGAAGGGTCGCTACGAGGAAAGCAAGCGTGGTGACGACCACGTGCTCAAGGGCCAGACCTACCAGGTGCTCGAGGCCCGCGGCGGCCAACTGGTCGAGAAGGAAGTGCCGATGCTCAACGCGCTCAACGAGGTGCTGCGCGACGACTACATCAAGGACTCGGTGGCGGGTGTCGGCCGCTGGAATCGGGTGTTGGAGAAGGCCGGTATCCCCGTCAAGCTATCCGTGCCGCACAAGGCTTTCCACCGCAACATTGGCGCGCTCAAAGGCGTCAAGGTGTCGCCGGATGGGCGGGTCGTCAGCGAGGCCGAATGGAGCGCCAAGGTCAACAACTGGTTGCCCAGCGGTGACGACCGCGCTTTCGTCGCCAGCTTGATGGGCCGCGTGGTCGAGCCAGGGAAGTTCGCGAACTGGATCGCCCCGCCGGTCATGGGGATCAACCGCCAGCCGGTCGATTTCGAGTACGTGCGATTCAATTGACTCACCCCGAAGCGGCTGAGCTGCTGGCGCCCGGAGCCCTTTGAATGAACGCCCTCGACGAAATCTCCGTGATCAAGCAGCACCTGATCGACCCCGAGATCTGCATCCGCTGCAACACCTGCGAAGCGACCTGTCCGGTCGGTGCGATCACCCATGACGACCGCAACTATGTCGTCGATGCTGCGAAGTGCAACGCCTGCATGGACTGCATCTCGCCCTGCCCGACGGGTTCCATTGACAACTGGCGAACGCTGCCGAGGGTGATGGCGTACACGCCCGAGATCCAGCTGACCTGGGACGAACTGCCGCCCGAACTCAGCCCCGAGCAGCTGGCCGAGGCGGGCATCGAAGCCGCCTTGGTGCCGGAGGCACCGTTGACGCCGGCCGCCGGCGATGAGGTCGCGGGGCTTGCCGAGGTCGGCGTGAACACGGCAACCTTCGGCGCGACGCTGCCGCCCTGGTCGGCGGCGCACCCCTACACCCATCTCTATGGCCCGAAGGCTGCTGACAAGTCTGTCAGCGCCACCGTGGTGGGCAATGCGCGGGTCACTGCGGTGGGCAAGGACTACGACACCCACCACGTTGTGCTGGATTTCGGCGCGATGCCTTTCCCGGTGCTCGAAGGTCAGTCGATCGGTATCGTTGCGCCTGGCACCGACGCCCAAGGTCGCCCTCACCACGCGCGCCAGTACTCGATTGCCAGCCCGCGCAACGGCGAGCGCCCGGGCTACAACAACCTGTCATTGACGGTCAAGCGTGTGCTTGAAGACCACCAGGGCCGGCCGGTGCGCGGTGTCGCGAGCAACTACCTCTGCGACCTGCAGGTCGGCGACAAGGTCTCGGTGATCGGCCCGTTCGGCGCCAGTTTCCTGATGCCCAACCACCCTTTGTCCAACATCGTGATGATCTGCACTGGTACCGGCAGCGCGCCGATGCGGGCGATGACCGAGTGGCGGCGGCGCCAACTGGGCAAGTTCGAGGGCGGCAAGCTGATGCTGTTTTTTGGTGCACGCACGCAGGAAGAGCTGCCGTACTTCGGTCCGCTGCAGAACCTGCCCAAGGACTTCATCGACAGCAACTTCGCGTTCTCGCGCACCTCGGGCCAACCCAAGCGTTACGTGCAAGACCTGATGCGCGAGCGCGCCGCCGACCTCGGGACCTTGCTCAAGGATCCGAACACCTGCTTCTATGTCTGCGGCCTCAAGAGCATGGAAGTCGGTGTGGTGCAGGCGCTGCGTGAGGTGGCCGAGCAGACCGGTCTGGATTGGGAGACTCTCGGTGCCGCGCTCAAGCGCGAAGGGCGGCTGCATCTGGAAACCTATTGACGGGACGGGCTGCTCGAATCTCGATACTTGGAAATAGGGCGGTTGAAAACACGGCCCTCATCCTCCGCTGTGCGGCTTGGTGGTGGCGCTGGGCACGCGGCGCGGCTGCCCCAGATCAAGCACTCAGACCTCGTAGCTCCCGCCCTGGCTCACACCAATGCCGAGTTGGCGGTGCCATCCGGGGTTCAGGCCGATCACATAGCGGAAGCTCAGCGAGGTCAGGAAGGTCTTCAGGTCGCCCGTGCTCGTGACGCAGCGCGGCTCCTCGTTGGGCACGAAGGCGATACAGGGGAAGTCGATGCTCGAGACCATGGGCCGGCCCGCCTCGTCGCTGTGGTGTACGACATCGCCGCCTCGGTAGCCGCTGGCCCGCACACCGTCGTTGAGCAGATTGCGAATCATGTCAATGCGCGGGGTGAGGTTGCCGCGGTGCTCGTCCTCGTTGGCGATGTAGGCCGTCAGGCTCTGCTGGAAGCGGTCGCTGTCGGGCACCATGCGGCGATCGGCACCGGAGCGCGAGAAGGACTCGCGCTTCGGGAACACCGCCCACAGGTCGTAGTCGCCGGTGGTGGCAGCGCGGTAGGTGTTGCGCACGGCCGGGGGGCAGGCGGCGTCGACCATCGCCATCACCGGCAGCAAGTCGCCGGTGCCCGGCTTGTTGGGGCTGGCCAGGTCGTTGGACAGCCGCACCTCGCCCCGGGCATAGAGCACGGCCCAGAGGATCTTGCCTTCGGCGCCCGGGCCATCCATCGTGCGCCTGAGCACGAAACGCATGGAACCGCCGCTGGGGTTGTTGGCCTGGTAGACCATCTCGTTGATGTTGCCGCCGGCCCGGCTGATGCGGCCCAGCGGGCCTTCGAGATCGAGCCGGCGCTCATCGGTGATGTACAGCGGGATCTCGCCAGCGCCGTGGTGATGGGCCTTCTGAAGATCTCCGCGCTGGCCGCTCGTATTGGGGTTCTTGGTGAACCGCGGGTCGGCCATCACGAAACCGGCCATCGGGCCCCAGGGGCAGCTCTTGGCCTTGTTGTGGAAACCCTTGGTGGCGTAGCTCTCGAGCAGCAGGCCGGTGGCCCAGCGGCCGACCTCGCGAGAGGCGATGACACACTGCGTTTGGTCGGCCACGCGCTGGAACACGGCGCCGTGCGGGGCCGGCATGCCGGTGCTTGCGACGGCCAAGGGGCCTTGAAGCATGGAGATCTCCTTGGAAACCAGGGCCGCGGTGGGCGGCCTCGCCTGGCGGGGTTGGCTCGGTGTGGGACAAGCTTAGCGCAGAGCCCGCCCGGCCGCCCGTACCGACTTGAACCCTGTCCGGATGCGGTGCTCGCGTTGACTGGCCTGATTCACGGGCCTGATAAGCTGGCCCTTCAGGGAAGAAACGGTACAGCGACCGTTCGATAGCCAGCGGTTGGCGACGATGCGCACGCGGCACGATCGTCGACGCGACCGCGCAGCGGGCCGCACAAGGTGTCACAGCGTCGTCAGGAGGATGCAGTTTTTCGTCTAGCGTTGAACACCGCATGGCCTATGCCGACCTGCCGACCTGCCGATTCACCCTTTGCCCAACCGAATGCCCCTGGAAACAAGAACTTCATCATGAGCGACGCCAAGATTCTGGTCCTGAACGGCCCCAACCTCAACTTGCTGGGCCAGCGCGAACCCACCGTGTACGGCCACGCCACGCTGGCCGACCTCGAGGCGCTTTGCCATGCCACGGCGGCCGCGCAAGGCGCCGAAGTCGAATGCCGTCAGAGCAATCATGAAGGGGTGCTGGTCGATTGGATTCAGGAAGCTGGTGTGCGTCACCGCGCTGGCCAACTCGCGGGCGTGGTCTTCAATGCCGGTGCCTACACCCACACCAGCGTTGCGCTGCACGACGCGATCAAAGGCAGCGCAGTGCCGGTGATCGAGGTCCATATCAGCAACGTCCACGCCCGGGAGGCCTTCCGCCACCACTCTTATCTGTCACCTGCAGCCGCAGGCATCGTGGTGGGATTCGGGTTCGACGGCTATGCGTTGGCGATCGACGGTTTGCTGCGCAAGGCGCGATCAGCGAACGTTTAGTCGAGGATCGGTGCTCGGCGAATTTGTGCGGCAGCAGGCTGACCTTTTCGCGGTCAGCCCCAGCGGTCCAGCTCAGGCCGCTGCGATCAGGGCGGCCGGAATGCGGTGGTTCTGCCCGCCGCGTTGTGCGATCTTGATGGCGCCGACCTGGTTGCCAAGCGCCATGCATCGCGCCAAGGGCCAGCCCAGCGACAACCCATGCAGCAGCGCGCCGCGCAAGGCGTCGCCGCAGCCGGTGGGGTCCAGCACTTCGGTGGCCGTGACACCCGGTACATGGGTGCGCTGACCGTCTTGCCACAGCTCGCAGCCGTCGTGCGCCAAGGTGACGATCACGCCGCGCAGGTTGGCTTGGCGCGACAGCGCTTCCAGGGTGGTGTCCATGCGCTCGCACAGCATCCGCGCCTCGTAGTCGTTCACGGCGACCCAGCTGGCCTGGGTCGTGAACCGGCGCAGTTCGTCGCCGTCGAACATCGGCAGACCCTGACCCGGGTCGAAGACAAAGGGGATCTTGGCGGCTGCCAACTGCGCGGCGTGGTCGATCATCGCGTCGCGACCATCGGGCGCAATGATCGCCAGCGCGATGTCGCCGCGCTCGGTCGGCACGGCGGTGGCATGGGCTTGCTGCATCGCGCCCGGGTGGAAGGCCGTGATCTGGTTGTTGTCCTGGTCGGTGATGATGATGGCCTGTGCGGTGTAGGCCTCGGCTTCCTGGCGCACCAGCGAGGTGTCCAGGCCCCAACTGTTCAGTCGCTGCAGGTACTCGCCGCCGTCGCTGCCCAGTGCGGCCATCACCAAAGGCGCGCCGCCCAGCAGTTGCAGTGTGTACGCGATGTTGCCGGCGCAGCCACCGAACTCGCGTCGCAGCGTGGGCACCAGGAACGAGACATTCAGGATGTGCACCTGCTCGGGCAGAATTTGCTGCGCGAAGCGGCCAGGAAAGTTGGTGATGGTGTCAAAGGCGAGCGAGCCGCAGATCAGGACTGACATGGTGGATTGGGGTCTTTGGAGTAAACGATGGGCAGCCGCTCGCGCAGCTTCAGGGGTAGAACAGCTCGACGGTATAGCCTTCGACGCGCCGATCGTCGGTTGACATCAAGACCTTCAGTGGCAGTTCCTCGCCGGCTTGAAGCACAGGCTGCGCCGCGCCGAGATCGGACACCTGCAACACCCGTCGCGCCAGCAGTTGCCCTTGGCCGCCATTCAGCGTCAAGTCGAGCGCAGGGATCCTCACGGCGGTGTCGGCACGGTTTTGTAGCACCAGTTGCAGGCGGTAAAGCGTCGAGCCTTCGACACGGGTCAAGCCTGAACTCGCGACGGCCAGCGTTTCGATCCGGCGCAGCGGCTGCAACTGGCAGCCGACCAGCTCGCAGATCCCGCGCAGCGTGGGCTCGGTACTTGGCAGGTGTGCGGCCAAGCTGTCACGCCAGACCAGCGCGAGTTGTGTCAGCAAGGTCAGCCCCAGCAGCAGCACTGCCATGCCGAGCGCGCTGCGCACGGCGGGTCTTTGCCAGCGCGCCGAGCGGTCAGCTGCCGCCAGGAACGAGGGCGGTTCTGGCGTAGGCGCTGGCGCCGGCGCGGACTTTCCCGCAGACGCAGGGCTGGCCGGTCGATCTTGGCGCGGCGGTCCAATCGGCCGCTCGCGCAATTCCTCGTCGTTCGACGGTGACGATGGCGCGCGAAGCAAGCCGGGTCTGACCTCCGGGAGGTCGAAGCGCGGCTCTTGTCGCTGCGACGGCCCGCCCGGCCGGCGCGCTGGCGTGGCGGCCATCCTGGGCCGTGCGGTCGATTCATCGGACGGGCCGGTCCAATCGGTGATCGACGGCTCTTGGCCTCTCGGTCTGGCAGACTGCGCGAAGCCTGGCAGACGAACCGACAGACCGCTGGCGATGTCGAACAGCAGGCCGGCGGCACTGAACATGCTGTCGCAGCGGCCACAGCGCACCCAGCCTTCGGAAATCTTGAGCTGGTCGGGCACGACGCGAAACACCGTGCCGCAGGATGGACAACGTGTGGCCAGGCTCATCGGAGGAAGATCGGCGTCATGGGCTGGCGGCGGCAAGGCTCAGCCCTGGCATTGGGCGGTCATCAGGATCCAGCCGTCTTCGCTGTCGCTGACCTCCAGCGCCAGCCAGGGCGCGTAGGCGGCTTTCAGCGCATCGGCTTGACGCGCCAGGATCCCCGCCAGCACCAATTGCCCGTCGGGCGCCACATGGCCGGCCAGCAGCGGTGCCAACAACTTGAGCGGTGTGGCCAGGATGTTGGCCAGCACCAGTGGGTAAGTTCCGGCAGCGAGCTCAGGCAGGCCTGCTCGTAGCGCGACCTGGTTGGCCTGGGCATTGTCGAGCGTGGACTGAACGGCGGCCAGGTCGATGTCGACTGCGGTGATGTCGCGAGCGCCGTGCAGTGCGCAGCCGATCGCCAGGATGCCTGAGCCACAGCCGTAGTCCAGCACCCGATTCCAGCTTGGCGCCAATGTCGGTGCCTGCTTGGCAATCCAGCGCAGGCACATCCTGGTGGTGGGATGGGTGCCCGTGCCGAAAGCCAGCCCGGGGTCGAGCCGGATCACGGTCTGGGCAGCGGCCGGCGCGTCATGCCAGCTCGGCACGATCCAGAAACTTGGCGTCACCTCGACCGGCGCGAATTGTGATTGGGTCAGCCGCACCCAATCCTGGTCGGCCACTTCGCGCAGGGCCTGCACGGACAGCTCTTCGGCCCAGTCCTGCGCCAGCAGCAAGGTGGCGGCTTCGGTGGCCTCGGCTTCGCTGGCGAACAGCGCGGTCACCTCCGAGCGCTGCCATCCTTCGCGCGGTACGGGCATGCCGGGCTCTCCGAACAGCGCCTGCTCGGCCTCGGTGCCGGCGTCGGCATCGGCGACCGACACGCTGAGTGCTTCGAGTTCGTCGACCAGCGCTTCAGACACCGCTTCCACCAGCGATGCTGGCAGTCTCAGCACCAACTCGTGCATGGCTTTCGGACTAGCGCTTGCGGTGCTCAAGCCAGCCTTCCAAGTAATGGATGCTGGTGCTGCCGGCGACGAATTTGGCGTCCACCATCAGCTCTCGGTGCAGCGCCACATTGGTCTGTATGCCTTCGATCACGGTTTCCGACAACGCGATGCGCATGCGGGCCAGCGCCTGTTCGCGGGTGTCACCGTGGACGATCAGCTTGCCGATCATCGAGTCGTAGTTTGGCGGCACGATGTAGTTGCTGTAAGCGTGCGAATCGACCCGAACGCCAGGACCGCCGGGTACATGCCAGGTCGTGATCCGGCCGGGCGAGGGCGTGAACTTGTAGGGGTCTTCGGCGTTGATCCGGCACTCGATGGCATGGCCGCGCAGCTGAATCTGGCGCTGTGTGAAGGGCAGTTTTTCGCCTGCCGCCACGCGGATTTGCATTTGCACGATGTCGATGCCCGTGACCATCTCGGTCACCGGGTGTTCGACTTGGACCCGGGTGTTCATCTCGATGAAATAGAACTCCCCATCTTCGAACAGGAATTCGAAGGTGCCGGCGCCTCGGTAGCCGATCTTCTTGCAGGCCGCGACGCAGCGGTCGCCGATCTTTTCGATGGCCCGCCGTGGGATGCCGGGTGCAGGCGCTTCCTCGATGATCTTCTGGTGGCGACGCTGCATCGAGCAGTCGCGCTCTCCCAACCACACCGCGTTGCGGTGCGAGTCGGCCATGATCTGGATCTCGATGTGGCGTGGATTCTGAAGAAACTTCTCCATGTAGACGGCGGGATTGCCGAAGGCTGCGCCGGCTTCGCTGCGCGTGGTGGCCACAGCATTGAGCAGCGCGGCTTCGGTGTGCACCACCCGCATGCCGCGGCCGCCGCCACCGCCCGAGGCCTTGATGATCACCGGGTAGCCGATTGCCCGTGCGGTTTGCACGGTGGTCTTGGGGTCGTCGTTGAGCGCGCCCTCCGAGCCCGGCACGCAGGGCACGCCAGACTTGATCATCGCTTGCTTGGCCGACACCTTGTCGCCCATCACGCGGATCGATTCGGGTGTCGGGCCGATGAAGGTGAAGCCGCTCTTCTCCACGCGTTCGGCGAAGTCGGCGTTCTCGGACAGGAAGCCGTAGCCAGGGTGGATCGCTTCGGCGTCGGTCACCTCAGCGGTAGCGATGATCGCCGGCATGTTGAGGTAGCTTAGCGACGATGCAGCCGGGCCGATGCAGACCGCCTCGTCTGCGAGCTTGACGTACTTGGCTTCTCGGTCGGCTTCCGAATACACCACGACCGTCTTGATGCCCATCTCGCGGCAAGCGCGCTGGATTCTCAGCGCGATTTCTCCGCGATTGGCGATCAGGATTTTCTTGAACATGGGTCGCTCGGCTCAATCACCCGTTACGCTGCGCGTGCCGGGCTGGTGGTTTGCTGCTGCCCGCATCATTCGAGGATGAACAGCGGTTGGCCGAACTCGACCGCTTGGCCATTCTCGACCAGCACCTTGATCACGGTGCCGCTCTTGTCGGCTTCAATCTCGTTCATGATTTTCATCGCTTCGATGATGCAAATCGACTCGCCTTCATTGACCGACTGGCCCAAATCGACCAGCGGTTTGGCGCCTGGACTGCTGGCGCGGTAGAACGTTCCCACCATCGGTGACTTGACGACATGGCCGGTTTCAATGATTTCAGGTGCTGCGGCCGGCGCGACGGGGGCCGCCATCGGGAAGCTCCCGGCGCCGGGCGCTGCGGCCATCATCATCATCGGCTGGGCGCTGGCAACGCCGGCTTTGACGATCCGAACCTTGCCTTCGGCTTCGGTGATTTCAAGCTCTGAAATATTCGATTCCGACACCAGGTCGATCAATGTTTTGAGTTTGCGCAGGTCCATGTGATGAACTCCTTAGGGCTGGGCGATGAGGCCGGCGGCGTCGGTCGCACTGGCGCCAATGTCTTCGCCGTGAATAGACGCCACTGAATGCTGGTCCGCGATCAATTGCAGTCTACAGGCGGTAATTGCATGGAATTGTGTCACAGCCGGAAACTGAATCGGCGGCGTTGGGGTTATCTTGGGGGCGTCACTTTTATTGATAAACAAAATTTTCGCGCCAAATCATCAGTTTTTTTGGATTTGTAGTTTTTGAGGTTGTGGGCGTCGACTGACCGAATTGGCGTGGGATCTGATTCAGGATTTGCTGGCCCAGTCCGCCAATTGCTTGAAGTCGGTTTCGCCCATTTTGCGTTGCATGACCATGCCCTTCGCATCGATCATCACCGAGAACGGCAAGCCGCCCTGCGAATTGCCCAGCTTGCGCACCAGCTCGGTACCGTCCAGCCCCGCCAGCCCAATCGCGAATCCGACCTTGACGCGGCCCAGGAATTCGCGGACTGGCGTCGGGCTGTCGATGGCCAGACCCAGCACCTGCCAGCCTCTTGGGCCGAATTCGCGGTGGAAGCGGTCGATTTCGGGCATTTCGCGCACGCAGGGTGCGCACCAGGTGGCCCAGAAATTGATCAGCAGCGGCTTCCCGCGCAAGTCGGCCAGCGCCAGTTCGCCGCCCTCGGGTCGGTCCAGGCGCAGCGCCCACAGCGGGGCCAGATGGTCAGCGTCGGACCCCTGCGCCTGTGGCGCCGGTCGCTGCAGCCACCATCCCAGGCCGACCCCTGAGGCCCCTGCGCCCAGCGCGACCATCAGTTGGCGTCGCCCCAGGCGCCTGGGTTGCGGTGAGTCGCTCATGGCTGATCGCCCGGTGAATCGAGCAAACGACGCAACGCAACGGCATCGCCCCGCCAACTGCGTCCGCGGGCATCGGGTTTGAGGGCGCCGCGTAGATCGTCGTGGTCCAGGATGCTGAGGAACAGCGTCACGGTCTCGCCCAGCGCCTGGCTGTGCGAAGCGATGCTCAGCAGGTCGATCTGCTGACCTTTTGCATCGGGTCGGCTGCCGACGTCGTAGTCGATGCCCTGGTTGATCAACGCAATCTCGGCCGATTTCGCGTCATCGCAATACAGGTCCAGGTGGATAGACGACAGCCGGGTCGCTGTGCCCCGCCATACCGCACCGGTCAGGTGCGGGCGAAACTCGGCCAGCCTGTCCATCCACTGCAGTGCCAACGCACGCAGCGCGGCGAGCTCGCCGGGTTGGGTGTCCGCGCAGAACAGCAGCAGGTACTCGCGGACCTCGTCTTCGACCTGTTCATTGCTCGGCAGCGCGCTCAGCTTGCCGCCGTGGCGACCTAGCGCGCGCAAGGCCTTGCGCTTGGCACCGATGTATTCCATGCCTTCGTCAACCACCAGCCTGGCAGCCGTCGCGGCGAGTTCTTGGCTCAGAGTCTGGTTCATAAGACTTCCATTGTAGAAAGACGAGTCCAGCGTGCTGGCTTGTTCAGGGCAGCGCCACACCACCCATGCGAGCCGCGATCGTTGCGGCACGGCCGCTGACATAAGCCGACCCCGGGTTCTTCTCAAAACGCTTGGGCGCCGGCAACATCACCGCCAGCCGGGCCGCTGACATCGCGTCGAGCCGCGAAGCGTCCATGTGGAAGTAATGCCGCGCTGCGGCTTGCGCGCCAAACAAGCCCTCGCCCCATTCGACATGGTTGAGGTAGATCTCCAGGATCCGGCGCTTGCTCAGCAGTGCTTCCAGCGTCAAGGTCAGCACGAACTCCTGGCCCTTGCGCAGCGCGGTTCGCTCGCCCGACAGCAACAGGTTCTTAGCGAGTTGCTGGCTGATTGTCGAGCCACCCACCAGCTTGGGCTCGGCCTTGGGCGTTGTTGCGGCGGCGCCTTGGCGTTGGCCGAGTTGGGCATTGCGGCGTGCCGCCGCAGCCTCTGCACGCTGATTTTTCTCCCAGGCCTTTTCCAACGCGTCCCATTCGACGCCCAGGTGGTCGACGAAACCGGCGTCCTCGCTCGCGATCACTGCACGCTTCAGGGTGGCGGCGATGCGCGTGTCGCCAACCCATTCCTGGTGCCAGTCGATGCGGTGCTTCTCGACCAGCAATCGCCAGGCTTCGCTGCGCTGAAAACTGGTCGATTGCGGCGTCAGCACGGCCATCAAGCCGATCCTGGCGGCGAAGTACAGCTGCAATGAGGCTCCGCAAAGCAGCAGCAGGGCGCCCAGGCGCAGCAGGTGGTGACGCCAGCCCGGCTGGCCACGTGGCTTGACGGGACGCCCTCTCAAGCGCTTAGACCTGCGAGGCCAGACGCTCGCGCAGCTTGCGCAGCACCGGCGAGGTCTCTGGCATCACCCCGCGCCACAGCGCAAAGGCCTCGGCCGCTTGTTCGACCAGCATGCCCAGGCCGTCACGCCCGATCGCGCCGTGGGTCGCGGCCCAGTCTAGAAACGATTGGGCTGCCGGGCCATACATCAGGTCCAGCGCCAGCGCGCCGGGCTTGAGCACCCGGGGGTGCACCGGCACCGGGCTGCCAACCAGGCTGCTGGCGCTGCTGTTGAGCACCAGGTCGAAGGCCTCGCCGCAGTCTTCCAAGCCACTGGCGAACAGCAGCGCGCTGTGACGCTCGGCCCAGGCCTGGTGGCGCTCGACCAGCACCAGTGCCTTGGTCAGCGTGCGGTTGGCGACCGTGATGCTGGCGCAGCCCGCCGCGATCAGCGGGCCGAGCACGCCGGCCGCCGCGCCCCCGGCACCGATCAGCAATGCGCGGCGTCCAGCCAAGCGCTGGCCCGCGTGCTGCTCGATGTCGCGAACCAGGCCGATGCCATCGGTGTTGTCTGCCGACCAGCCCTGGTCATCGAAGCACAGCACGTTGGCCGCCTGGGCCAGCATTGCGCGTTCGCTGACAGCGCGTGCCAGAGGCAGCACCTCGAACTTGAACGGCACGGTGATGTTGCAACCCCGCACCGGCCCCAGCCCGGCGCTCAGGTCGGCACTGGCGATGAAACCCCTCAGCGTTGCCTCGAAGCCGTCGGGCGGGCAGTCGATCCGGCCGTAGTCCATGCGTTGGCCGGTTTGGCGAGCGAACGCTGCATGGATGAACGGCGACTGGCTGTGCGCGACCGGGTGACCCAGCACCGCGTAGCGGTCGGGCGCGGCGCCGTCGGCTGCATCAAGGGAAAAGGGCAGCGAATTCATGGCAAAGGGGATTGTCTCAGTGCGGGGCTGGTGCTCAGCGTGGTCTCGAGCCCGTCGTCTCGGGTGAAGCGGAATCTTGAGGTGACCACGATCTGGTCGGCCTGACGTCGCATCGGCGCGCTGAAACCGTCGAACGGCGCCGCTGCCAGCACGATCTGCCGCGCCCTGCGGTCGAGTTCGGCATTGCCTGATCCGCGCACCACCTCGGCGACCAACACCCGCCCTTCAGCGTCGACGGTGATGTTCATGGTCAGTTCACCGTACAGCTTGTAGCCCTGGTACTCGGGAAACTCTCGGGTGCCGCGATCCTCGATCCGGCGGCGCAGCCGGTCGTAATACACCGCGTAGACCGCTTCGCGCGTGGCCGGGCTGATGTAGCGCTTGCGGGGTCTGGCGTTTTCGTCGTTGATCCGCTTTTCGATCTCGGCCAGCACCTTCAGCAGCAATCGCCGGCGTTCTTGCAGGTCGCGATCAGCGGGTTTGCCTGGGTTGCGGTTCGGGTCGGGTGGCGGCAGCAGCGCCATCTCGCGCCGGATCTGCGCGAGCAGTTGCTGTTGCTGGTCTTGCAACTGGTCGACCTTTCGGTGCGCTTCGTCATTGGACCGGCCGAGCTCGGCACGAGCGGCCGCTGGCAATGGCGAGGTGGCGCGCCCTGCAGCCTGTTCGCCGCCACCGGCCAGCGCGGCTTGGGCGATGGCTTGGGCTTGTGCGGGCTCCTCGTTCGAGCGGGCGTTGACCAGGATCACCTCCAACGGTGTGTCCCTGAACAGCCGGTCGAAGCCCGCCGGATCGACCCAGCGAAAGCCCAGCAGCAGCGCGTGCGCTGCCAGCGACAGGCCCATGGCCCACTGCAAGCGGGTCGGCCCGCGCCAGGCCATGCCGTGGCTCAGGCGGCGCCCGGCTCGGCGAGCACGGCGGCATCCTCGGCGGGCGACCGTGCGGTGTCACCGAGGTCGAAGGCCAGCGCCAACGGTGCAGCGGCCTGGGCATCATCCTCATCGGCGCTGTCGTCCACGGCGGCGCTGGCCGGGTTCGACAGGTCATCGAGCCGGGCCATCAAGCTGGCGTGCAGGTCTAGTGTGAGCAAGTCCATGCCGGTGATGCGCACCCGCACGCGGGTGTTGCGCGGCAAGGGCTCGCAGCCCATCGCCTTGAACACCAGCGGCAGCGTGTCGGCGCGCACCAGGCCATCTTTCAGCACCGCGGCGTCGAGTTCGGTCACCTCGTTCTGCTGCAGCCAGCGCAATGTCCAGAAGCGCTCGATGTCGCGCTGGAAGTCGTTGTAGGCCATGTAAGCGGCGTCGAACAGCGAGATCACCGAGAACAGTGTCGCGTCCCTGGGTTTGAACGGCGCGACCAGTGCAGCGGTTCGGCCGTGGCGGGTGGCGGCGATGATTTGCCACTGATTGACCAGGTCAACGTAGCGGCGCAGCGGCGACGTCGCCCAGCTGTATTGCGGCACACCCATGCCGGCATGGGGCGCCGGCTTGGTGCCCATGCGAACCTTCACACCAGGCGCCATGCTGGCTTGGCTGCGGTAGATGCCCGGCACGCCAACGTCGGCGATGAAGCCACCCCAGTGGCTGTTGGCCAGGATCATCGCCTCGCTGACGATCAGGTCTAGCGGCGCGCCTCGCTTGCGCTCACTGAGGCGCACGGTCTCGTCGCCGCGCGGCTCCCCCGCGCTCGGGGCACCGTCGCGTTCAAGGCGGAAGTTGTAGTCCGGCCGGTTGAAGTTCTCGGGCTTGCCGCGGACCACTTCGCGCTGGGCTTTGAGGTGCTTTGCCAACCGGAAGGCGAAGGCCAGCTCGGGCCCGAAGCGGTACTCGGCCACGGCCTCGCCGGTCAGCGCGGCCACCGTGACCACCTCGTCGAGTTGATCGTGACGCAGGTTGGCGGCGATCGGCACCCGTTCGATCCGGGTCTCGGTGCTGAGCACCGCCAGCGTCGCTTCGTCGTAGCTGACGTACAGGCTGACCGCCGGGCAGTCGCGGCCTTCGATCAAGGTGTAGCCCTGCACCACCTCGTCGGGCAGCATCGTGATCTTGTAGCCCGGCATGTAGACCGTGGACAGGCGCTCGCGGGCGAGCTTGTCGATCGGCGAATCGGGCCCGAAGGCCAGCGCCGGTGCGGCGATGTGCACGCCAAAGACCACGGTGCCGGTCTCAAGACCGTTGACCGACAGCGCGTCGTCGATCTCGGTGGTCTGAGAGTCGTCGATCGAGAAAGCTTGCACCGGTGCCAGCGGCAGTTCGTCCTTGACCGTCGGTGCGGCCAGCACCGGAAAGCCCGTGCCCTTGGCGAACTGCTCGAACAGGAAGCGCTTCCAATGAAACTGGTAGGGCGAAGCGATCGCGCCTGCGGTCTGCAACAGGTCCAGCGGCGCGCGCTGGGTCCGTTTGGCCGCCTCGACCACCGCCTTGTACTCGGGGCCGTTTTTGTCAGGCTTGAACAGGATACGGTAGAGCTGTTCTCGCACCGGGTCCGGGCAGCGGCCAGCCGCCAGCTCGGCAGCCCAGTCCTCGACCTGCAGGGCTTGCGCGGCCTTGCGCTCGATCCCCAGCAGCGCGGCTTTTACGGTTTCCTCGGGCGCTTTCTTGAACAAGCCTTTGCCGGCGCGGCGAAAGTAATGCGGCGCCTCGAACAGCTTGAACAACACGGCGGCCTGTTGTTCGGGACCGGCCTGGGCCGAGAAGTAGTCGCGCGCCAGATCGCCGAAGCTGAACTCGCCCTCGGGCGCGAACTCCCAGGCCACCTCCAGGTCGATCTCGGCGGCCGCGGCTTGGGCCGCAGCGATCAGCGCTGCGGGTTCGGGCTTGGCGAAGCGCAGCAGCACGTTGGCGGCCTTCACTTTGACGCGCTTGCCCGACTCGAGCTCGATCTGTACCGAGGCATCGGCTTCCGACATCAGGCGGCCGGCGAGAAACTTACCAGCATCGTCAAACAAGGCATAGGAGGACATATGCCGAGGATTGTCGCCGCTGCCGACCCGGCGCTAAGGCTGACGCAATCAAACCGTCGCGGTCGATCCGGCGTCTTGCCGACGAGCTGTCTTGGGAGGAAACCCAGTCTGAGCGCCATGCGCCTGCCTGTGCGAGCTGACCGCGGGCTGATGTCGGGTGATGTCGGGCGATGTCGGCTGGTGTCGGCTGGTGTCGGCTGGTGTCGGCTAGTGTCGGCTGTCGTCCACCGTTGCGCGGTCGTCCAGCCGCTGAGCTGCCAGCCAATCCGGCGCAAACACCGTGTCGGTGTAGCGCTCGCCTGAGTCGCAGATCAGGCTGACGATGCTGCCGGATTCACCACGCGCGGCCATCTCACGCGCCAGGTGCAGCACACCGACGAAGTTGGTGCCGGACGACGGCCCGACGCGACGCCCCAAACGTGCCGACAAGTCCAGCGCGGCGGCAAAACTCATCGCGTCGGGCACCCGCAACATCCGGTCGATCACGGTCGGTACGAAGCTGGGCTCGACCCGGGGTCGGCCGATGCCCTCAATGCGGCTGCGTTCAATCGAGTGCAGGTCGTTGCGGCGCTGCACGAAGGCCTCGAAAAACACAGACGCGGGTGGATCGACCACCGCCAGCCGGGTGGTGGCGAGCGCGTCGCGCCGGTAACGGATGTAGCGCCCGATGGTGGCCGAGGTGCCGCCGGTGCCCGCGCCCACCACGATCCAGCGGGGCAGCGGGTGCGGCTCGAGTTGCAGTTGGGCGAACAGGCTCTCGGCGATGTTGTTGTTGCCACGCCAGTCGGTGGCGCGCTCGGCGTGGGTGAACTGGTCCATGTAGTGGCCGCCGCGCGCTGCAGCCAGCGCCTCGGCCTCGGCGTAGACCTGCGGGCTGTCCACCTCGTGGCACTGACCGCCGTAGAACGCAATCTCTTCGAGTTTTCGGCGTGCCGTGCCGCGCGGCACCACCGCGATAAAGGGCAGTTGCAGCAATCTGGCGAAATAGGCTTCGCTGATCGCGGTCGACCCCGACGAGGCCTCGACGATGGTCGTGTCTGGTCCGATCAGGCCGTTGCAAAGCCCGTACAGAAACAGCGAGCGCGCCAGCCTGTGCTTCAGACTGCCCGAGGGGTGGGTCGACTCGTCTTTCAGGTAGACCGTGACGCCTGGCGCTTCGGCCAGCGCCAGCGGGATCAGATGGGTATCGGCCGAGCGGCGTGCATCGGCGGTGATGTGCTGCAGTGCATGGGCCAGCCAGGCGCGCTTGGCATCATCGGTCATCGCAGTCCTTCGATCGCCTGGACAGCTCGGCGCGGCATCACACCGACATCCCGCCCGAGACTTCGATCACCGCACCGTTGATGTAGCTGGCTTCATCGCTGGCCAGGAAGGCATAGACGTTGGCGATCTCCTCGGGCTTCCCCAAGCGGTGCATCGGCACCTGGTCGCGCATGTTTTGCAGCACTTTCTCGGGCACCGTGGCCAGGATCGGGGTCTCAACGAAGCCCGGTGCGACCGCATTGACGCGGATGCCCTTGGGTCCGAGCTCGCGGCTCCAGGTCTTGGTGAAGCCGATCACGCCGAACTTGGAAGCGGCATAGTTGGTCTGGCCGAAATTGCCGTAGATCCCGACCACGCTGCTGGCGTTGAGGATCACGCCCGACCCTTGGGCCAGCATCGGCTCGAGCACGGCCTGGGTCGCATGGAACACGCCACGCAGGTTGACGTCGATGACTGCGTCGAATTGCGCGACCGTCATCTTCTGCAGCCTTGCGTCCTTGGTGATGCCGGCGTTGTTGACCAGCACGTCGATCCGGCCTGACCGTTGCGTGACGGCAAACACCATCGCATCGAGCGCTTCTCGGTCGGTGACATCGAGTGCGAAGCCCAGCGCCTGCGCGGCGGCCGAACCGTGTAGCGTGGCGCTGCGCGTGTTGACCGCAGCCACCGCCGCGTCCACGCCCTCGGCACGCAGGTCGCAGACGATGACGGTCGCGCCTTCTTCGGCAAATTTCAGTGCGGTGGCTAAGCCGATGCCTTGGGCGGCGCCGGTGATGACGGAAACCTTGTTTTTCAGTCGCATAGTTTCAGAAATTGAAGGAGGAACAGGAGGTGATCGTCGAAATCGGAGATGGCGTGGTTGCTGCCTGCCAGTAGGCGCAGGTTGGCGGCGGGCAAGCCAGCGTAGCGCCCGGTCATTTCTCGCCAATCGAGCAATTCGTCGCCTTTGGCGATCAGCGCGCCGTAACGCTCGGGATCGGTGATCGCGGGGACCGTCAAATCGTGCAACTCGGCTAGGTACTCGGTGCGGAACCAGAAGCGTTGTTGGGGCGCATGGAATTGGGTCTGCTCGCCGACATGCCGGGCCAGGTCGCGCGCGGGGTCGATGGCCGGGTTCAGCAGCATGGCTCGGCAGCCTCTGGCCTCGGCCACCGCGGTAGCGTAGAAGCCGCCCAGCGAACTGCCGACCACCGCGGTCTCTCCGCTTGCGTGCGGCCAACACTCGATGCCTTGTTCAATCAGCGCCCAGGCTTGGCGCGGCGAAGGCGGCAATTGCGGGCACCACCAGACCACGTCGGGCCGGTGCGCGTCCAGCCAGGCCTTGAGTTGCCTGGCCTTGAACGAGTCCGGTGACGAGCGGAATCCGTGCAGGTAGAGCAGGTGCATGGTTTGGATTGTCGGTGTTGGGACGGTAGTACGATCATGCTGACGGAATTCACCGCTAATTGAGCGATATTGTTTAACCTAGTAAATTGTTGGTGGTGGCTACTGCTGCTGTTGCCGGGATGGGCGCAGGCGGGCGAGCGGGTCGCGGGCTATGACGTCGAGACCGGCATCTACCAGGACCTTCGTCAGGATTTGACGATCGACACCGTCTCCAGCGTCAGCTTCAACCCGGTGTCAGGCCGTTTCGGACTGGGTTTCGATGCGCCAGTCACCTGGGTGCGCCTGAGCTTGCGCCCTGCCGACCCGGCGGTCGATCCGGCGGTCGATCCGGCGGTCGACCCTTCGCCGCCGCTGATGCTGCGGGTCGGACCCTACGCACTGGACAAGGTGGATTTCTACCAGCAGGTCCAGGGTCGGTGGGTGGTCGAGCACGTCGGTGACCTGCGGCCCAAGCGCAAGACCGTCTGTGTCGACGATCTGTATTGTTTCGCGGTCGACCCTCGCGGCCAATCCAAGGCCGTCGTCTACCTGCGGATCCAGACCACCGGCTTTCCATTCATCGCTGCCGAATTCGTGCCCACGCAGGGGCTGCTCGCAGCGGTGGTCAAACGCACGCAATACTTGACGGCGGCTTTGGTTGCGGGCTTGGTGCTGCTGGCGATCGGTGTGATGTTGCTGGCGCTGGAGCGAACCGCGCTGTTGCAAATCTACTGTGTCCATCAAGTGGTCGTCACCTGCCTCTTTTTGCTCGGCACGGGCTTTATTTCGGTTGCTGAATCCAAGCTTCCGTTGCTGGACTGGGCGATTGCGCTGCTGTTCACCGTTAGAAACGCGTCGCTCTCGCTGATTTTCTGGCTGGTGTTGGCGCCGTATCGGCCCGCGTTGTCGTACCAGCGTCTGTTAGTGGGGCTGATGCTGGCCTTTGGCGTCAGCTTGTTGTTGTTGCTGGCCGGCCAGATCCATCGATCGATGCAGTTCAGTGTCGTCTTGCAAGCCCTGGCGGCGATCGTGTTGATGCAAGGCTTGCTCACGGCGGGCCGGTTGCCGAGGTCGCTGCGCAATACCTTGCTGGGCGGGGCCGGGCTTTACATCGCGCTGATGGTCGCGGGTTATCGAGTCGTGCTGGGTTTTTCGACGGGCAGCGCGGTCGATTTCGGGCTGCTTGACTGGCGCTTGAATGGCACACCGATCGGCGTCTTCGTCGTCTGGGTCCTGCTGACCGAGCACAAACGTCGAAACAAATTCCATGCCGACAAATACCTAGCGATTGAAAAATCACAAGCCCGGCTTCGCGCCGATGCCGAGCGGCACAGCGAGCGCGGCGCAATGATTGACATGCTGACCCATGAACTCAAGACGCCGCTCAGCACGATCAGATTCGCCCTCGCATCGGTCACCCGCTTGTTTCAGAAACAAGGCGGCGCGAGCGACACTGACCGTCAGAATTTCATGCTCAGGGTCGGCCACATTGAGAGTTCGGTGAGCCGGATGGACGCGATGATCCTGCAGGTGGCCCAAGCGCACAAGGTCGAGCTGATGGTGGTGTCGGCTGCGCCGCTGGCGATGGCGGTGCAGCCGTTGATCGAATACCTGCTCCGACCTTATGCCTCGACGCACCATTTCGAACTTGACCTCGAGCCCGGCCTGATGCTGCGATCAGATCGGCTGATGCTGACGACGCTGGTCGAGAACCTGATCAGCAACGCCTGCAAATACTCGCTCGATCAGCGGGTCAGCCTGTCCGTGCGCAGCGCCCCGCCAGCGCAGGGCGCAGGTGTGGCTCGCATCGTGGTCGCCAACCGGGTCGCTGCTGACACCGAGCCCGATGCCGAGCGGCTATTTGAGCGTTACTACCGTCACCCTGCGGTGTCAGACCGACCTGGCACCGGCATGGGGCTGCACATTGCGCAGTCGGCGGCGACCAAGATTGGCGCCACGCTGCGCTACAGCGCTGCTGACCGTGTCGTGACCTTCGAGGCAATGATTCCGTGCTGACGGCCACGCCTCGCCATCCGCTCGGAACCGCCGAGGCGCCGCTGGTGGTGGCGCTGGTCGAAGACGATCGGCTGCTCAGAGAGGAGGTTGCCGAGCACCTGACGGCCCACGAATTCGTCGTGCATGCGGTCAGCAGCGCCGCTGGATTCGACGATCTTGCGTCGCGCGTCGCGCTGGACTTGTTCGTCATCGACTGGAACCTGCCGGGTGAGAGTGGTCTGAGCCTGTCGCGCAGGTTGCGCGAGGCGATGCCCGGTGCCGGCATCGTGTTGATGACCGCGCGGGTGGCGCTGCATGACCGGCTGACCGGCTACCGGCAAGGTGGCGCGGATGTTTATCTGACCAAGCCGGTGGCGCCCGATGAGTTGGTCGCCGTGCTGTTGAGCCTGGGCCGACGGGTCCGGCCTGACGAAGGCGGGCAGGTCTGGTCGCTGGATTTGCGCGACCGAACGCTGCAAGGGCCGCAGACCCCTCAAAGGGTCAGGCTCACCAGCCGGGAGAAGACCTTGTTGGTGGCGCTGGTTCAAGCCCATGACAACACGCTTGAGTCCGGTGCCTTGTGCGACCTGTATGGCAGTGACGACTCCGACGATTTGATGAGCAAGCGCACACTGGAAGAGCTGGTCGCTCGCCTGCGCAAGAAGTTGAAGGCGGTGCAGGAACCTAGCGCAGAGGCTGCGATCAAGTCGGTCTGGGGCGTGGGCTACCAACTTTGTCTGCACGTCGTCCTGACCTGACCACGCAGAGCCTGCCTGTCCGGGTGGTCGCATCCCAGCGCTCACTCAGCCCAGCAAACCTGGAAATATTTTTGCGTCCAAGCCTGAATTCCGCAGGTTATTGAGAGTTGTTGTCGGGCTGCCTGTGGGTTCTGCGTGGCCCGGCCGATAAGCTCTTATTGCGTTCGAAGGTACAGAGAAAGCCACCCACCAGGGGCAGTGCTGTACCCCGGAGCGCTCAGCACATTTGGCATCTTGACCACGGACTACATTGACGCAAGGATCTTCCATGGCAACGAAGAAAACGCCAACCGTCCCGAGCATCCCGAAACCTGGCGAGCAGTGGGATTTCAAGTTCAACCGCAAGGGCGGGCCTTTTGCCTCGAGTCAAAACTACCCACCAGCCACGGTACTCGATGTGGCTGAGGGTTGGGTTCGTTATGCGATTGGCAAGAGCCATCCCGATCTGAAAAAACCACTGGCCACCTTCACTTACATGTATACCCGCGGCTTCTGAGCCCGTGATCGTTGCGTCCTTCTCCCCGCCAGTGGGGCGCGTGTCAACCGCCTTGGTAGCGGGTATGGCTTGCACTTCGATGCCTGGCACTGACCTTCGATGTTGACCCCTTCGGTGTGGGTAGGCACCAGTCATGCTGAGGCATCGCTGGCTGTCGCGCTGGTCGAAGACGATCGTCTGCTAAGGGAAGAGATCGTCGAGCATTTGGAGGCTTACGGGTTCGTCGTTCATGCGGTCAGCAGTGCGGCAGCCTACGACGATTTGGCGGCGCGGGTCGCGCTGGATCTGTTTGTCATCGACTGGAACCTGCCTGGCGAGAGTGGTTTGAGCCTGTCTCGCAGGTTGCGCGAGGCGATCCCCGGCGCTGGCATTGTGCTCATGACCGCCAGGGTGGCCTTGCATGACCGGCTCACCGGCTACCGCCAAGGGGGCGCGGATGTCTACCTGGCCAAGCCGGTGGCGCCCGATGAACTGGTGGCGGTGCTGTTGAGTCTGGGCCGCCGGGTCAAGCCATCAATCGTCGAGCAGGGCTGGGCGCTGAATTTGCGCGACCGGACGATGCAAGGCCCGCAGCCGTCACAGAAAATCAGGCTCACTGGGCGGGAAAAGACCTTGCTGATGGCACTGGTTCAAGCCCGGGACAACACGATGGAATCAGGCGCGCTGTGCGACCTGTTCGTGCCCGACGATGCCGACGAGTTGATGAGCAAGCACACGCTCGAAGAACTGGTCGCCCGTTTGCGCAAGAAGTTCAGAGCTGTGCAGGCAGCGGACGCTGAGCCCGCCATCAAATCAGTTTGGGGCGTGGGGTACCAGTTGTGCCTGCGTACCTACCTGGTCTGAGCCCAGCGCCGCCCAGCCGAGCGCTCAGACGATCTTGATCCCCAAGTTGGGCAGGCCGTCGATGTGGCAATCGATCACATCGCCACGCACCACCGGGCCGACGTTTTCCGGCGTGCCCGAATAAATGATGTCGCCAGGCATCAGCTCAAAGGCCTGGGACAGCTTGCTGATCTGTTCGGCCACACTCCAGATCATCTGCTTCAGGTCAGCGCTCTGCTTGGTCTGGCCGTTGACCTTGAGCCAGATGGCGCCCTGCGTGAACGGGCCGGTTTGGCTGGCCCGGTGTAGCGGGCCGATCGGTGCCGATCGATCGAAACTTTTGCCAATCTCCCAGGGCTTCTTCTCGTCGCCCAGTGCGCGCTGCAGGTCGCGCCGCGTCATGTCCAGACCCAGCGCGTAGCCGTAGACATGGTCGAGCGCGCTCGCGGTGGGGATGTTGCGGCCACCGAGGTGCAGGGCGGCGACCAGTTCCACTTCGTAGTGGTAGTTTTTGGTCAAGGTCGGGTAAGGGTGGTCGGCCACCGTGCCGGGCGCGACGTTCTGAATCGCGTCGGTGGGCTTCTGGAAGAAGAACGGCGGCTCACGACTGGGGTCCGAGCCCATTTCGCGGGCATGGGCTGCGTAGTTGCGGCCGATGCAATAGATCCGCCGCACTGGAAACGACTGCTCGCTGCCGACGATCGGGATCAAGGTGGCGGGTACCACGAACGGCGTTTTCGCGTTGGGCTGCGCCACGCCTGGCATCGCACAGCCGGCCAGCGCGCCCAGGCTCAGCGTCGCGGTGGTTTCGAACAGGGATCTGCGGTCCATCTGATGTCTCCGATCAAGGCGGGAAGCGGGCGGCGCTGGCCGCCCACGATGGGGGAACGGGGTCGTGTGGCGCTAGGCGTTCAGCGACCCGTGGCTCGACATTCATCGGCCTGTATTTTGTACCGACCCGCGTCCGGTCGGTCTGGGCCCGGCGCGCAAATTTCGATGGTCAAAACGGGCGCCGGCGCTAACAGCTTGGGTCATTTCGACCGTCTTAAGGGTTAGATGATTTTGCAACGAACCGGAGTCCCCACAATATGAAACTCAGCAGCCTGATGGTCGCCGCCGCCGTGGTCTTGTTGGCCGGCACCACTGCCGCACAGATCAGCAACGGTGTTTTCCAGCCCCGACCCAAGCTCAAGCCGGCCGCGCCGGTGCAGCGCCCAAACCCGGGCGGTGGACCGCAGTTCGGCGATGCGCTGTTCGGCCTGGACCCTGCCAACCTGCAAGCCTTTGTCGACGGGCGGACTGAGTTCGAAGCGGCTGAGACGCCTGAGGGAGGCTTGGGGCCGATCTTCAATGGCAAGTCCTGTGTCGAATGCCACAGTTCGGGCGGCACCGGCGGCGCCAGCGCCATCACGGTGACCCGCTTCGGCCGCGTGGTCAATGGCAAATTCGATCCGCTCGACCACCTCGGCGGATCGCTGCTGCAGCGCTTCGCGATCGATCCGGCGGTGCGAGAGCATGTGCCCGCCGAAGCCAATTTGGTGGTGCAGCGACTCACGCCGCCGCTGTTTGGTGCCGGCTTGATCGAGGCGATCGCCGACGAGGACATCTTGCTCAATGCACAGCGCCGACAACCCGATGGCGTGCAGGGCCGGGCCGGGCTGGTCACCGACGTTGTCAGTGGCAAGACCCGGGTCGGTCGCTTCGGCTGGAAGGCGCAGCAGGCGACGTTGCTGGCGTTCTCCGGTGACGCCTATGTCAACGAGATGGGAGTGACCAACCGCTTTTTTCCGGTGGAAAACGCACCCAATGGCAACCGCGCCTTGTTGGCGCGCTTTGACAAGGTTGCCGACGTCGAGGACACGGTCGACCCGGTCACCGGCAAGGGCGACATCGACCATGCGGCCGATTTCATGCGTTTTCTGGCCCCGCCACCGCCGCTGCGGCTGAGCGCGTCGGCCGCCGCCGGCATGCGCTTGTTCGAGCAGATCCGCTGTACGTCTTGCCACCTGCCGATGATGTACACCGGCGCCAACCCGATTGCTGCGCTGGCCCACAAGCCGGTGCCGTTGTTCTCGGACCTGCTGCTGCACAACATGGGTTCGCTTGGCGATGGCATTGAGCAGGCCACCGCCAAGGGCGCTGAGATGCGCACGGCGCCACTGTGGGGGCTGCGCGCCCGCGCGCCTTATCTGCACGACGGTCGGGCCAAGACGGTCGCCGATGCGATTCGCGGCCACGATGGCGAGGGTGCCGCTTCGCGCGACCGCTTCAAGAATTTGACCGCGGCCGAGCGCGCGCAGTTGCTCGACTATCTCAACGCGATCTGACGGCGAACCCGCGCCCGAACTGGGCGGATCAATGTGCCAGCGCTGCCAGCAGTTTGGCGTGGATGCCGCCGAAAGCGCCGTTGCTCATCACCAGCACCTGGTCGCCCGGGCGTACTGCCCGGGCGATGGCCGCCACCAGTTTGTCCACGCTGTCGGCCACCGAGGCCTGTGCGCCTAGCGGTGCCAGCGCCTCGGCGGCACTCCAGCCGTAGTTGCCCTGCAGGCAAAACGCCAGGTCGGCTTCTTCCAGCGCCCAGGGCAGCAAGGCCGACATCGATCCGCGCTTCATCGTGTTGGTGCGTGGCTCGAAGACTGCCAGGATGCGTGCCAAGCCGGCTTTGCGGCGCAGGCCGTTGATGGTGGTGCGCATCGCGGTGGGGTGGTGGGCAAAGTCGTCGTAGACCTTCACGCCACCGGCTTCACCTCGGAGCTCCAGCCGGCGCCGGACGTTGCGAAAACCTGCCAGTGCTGCCGCGGCCACGTCGGGCGCGACGCCGACATGTTCGGCCGCGGCAATGGCCGCCAACGCGTTGAGTTGGTTGTGCTCACCTTGCAGTTGCCACTCGACCCGGCCAACTTTCAGGCTGCCGCGCAGCACGTCAAAGGCATGGGGCTCGCCGCGCGCTCGCAGCGCGCCAGGCTCTTCCTTGCGGGCGCCGAAGCGCTGCAACTCGCTCCAGCAGCCTTGCGCGAGCACCCGGTCCAGCGCCGCTTCGCGGCTGTTGACGATCAAGCGACCGCTGGACGGCACGGTGCGCACCAGGTGGTGGAACTGGGTCTCGATCGCACCCAGGTCGGCGAAGATGTCGGCGTGGTCGAATTCGAGGTTGTTCAGGATCGCGGTTCGCGGTCGGTAGTGCACGAACTTGCTGCGTTTGTCGAAGAAAGCGGTGTCGTATTCGTCGGCTTCGATCACGAAGCAGGGGCGGCGATGTGCGTTGTTGCCACCCAGCCGCGCCGAGATGCCGAAATTCAGGGGCACGCCGCCGATCAGAAAACCCGGCTGCAGACCTGCTTGTTCGAGCACCCAGGCCAGCATCGCGCTGGTGCCCGTCTTGCCATGGGTGCCCGCTACCGCCAGCACATGGCGTGTGGCCAGCACCTGCTCGGCCAGCCACTGCGGCCCGCTGGTGTAGGGCGCTCCGGCGTCGAGGATGGCCTCGACCAATGGGTTGCCGCGGCTGACCACATTGCCGATCACCCACTGGTCGGGTGCGAGCGCCATCTGGTCGGCGCCAAAGCCCTCGATCAACTCGATGCCCAGCGACCGCAATTGGTCGCTCATCGGTGGATAGACATTGGCGTCGCAGCCCGTGACGCGGTGGCCGGCCTCGCGCGCAATCGCGGCCAACCCGCCCATGAAGGTGCCGCAAATGCCGAGGATGTGGATGTGCATGGGCGGCGATTCTAGGCAGCACCGGTTGCGAGCGTCCAATCGGACACAGCGCCCAGGTCGCTGAGGTGACGGTCGCTGCAACGACCTGCGGCCTATGCTGTTCGACCTTTC